>DATEHX010000171.1:0-32739 GCA_035279345.1 Pyrinomonadaceae bacterium
GAGTTGGCCCAGGCACTAACGGCGTATGAAGAACGGCCCGGCGGATTGGAGCGGATCGCGCGCGTGTTGCGAGCAAAGGCAATCCACAGATTACACAGATTAAATCTGCGTAATCTGTGGATGGATTTAACGATGCGGGACGAGCAGATTATTCCGCGCCGTTCGCACGGTGATGGCGCACCGCTCTCGTTTGCGCAGGAGCGTCTGTGGTTTTTGGATCAACTGGACCCTGGCGGCGCCGCTTACAACCTGCCGGGCGCAGTGTGGTTGGAAGGCGACTTGGACGTGGTGGCGCTGGAACGAAGTCTCAACGAGATAGTTCGGCGACATGAAATATTGCGCACGACGTTTCGCACTGAACGCGGGTGGCCGGTGCAGGTGATTGCCGGTTCGTTGTGGTTGCCGCTGCCCTTAGTTGATCTCTCGCATTTATCTAATAGCGACAGCGAAGCGCGGCGGTTGGGGCGTGAAGAATCGGCTAAACCGTTTGACCTGGCGAGTGGTCCACTGTTGCGGGCGACGCTCGTGCGCTTGTCCGCGGAATGTCACTTGTTGCTGGTGACGTTGCATCACATCGTGGCTGATGGATGGTCGGTGACGCTGTTGGTGCAGGAGTTGGGAACCCTGTATGCCGCTTACCGTAATGGCGAGCAGTCATCGTTGCGGCAACTTGAGATCACTTATGCCGACTACGCGGTGTGGCAGCGTGAGTGGTTGCAGGGCGAGCGACTGGAAGAGCGGTTAGGTTACTGGCGCGAGCAGCTTGGTGATGAGTTACCGGTGTTGAAGTTGCCGCTGGCGCAACCGCGGGTGAAAGGAACACGACGGCGCGGGGCGTTGGAGACGGTGCGAGTCAGCAGTGAAGTGACTCAACGGTTGCGGGAGTTGGGACGGCGTGAAGGCGCAACGTTGTTCATGACGTTGCTGGCGGCGTGGAAGGTTTTGCTGTCGCGCTTGAGTGGCGAGCCTGACGTGGTGGTGGGAACGCCAGTGGCCGGGCGCGTGAGTCGCGAGTTGGAGCCGTTGATCGGTTTCTTCGTGAACACCCTCGTGCTGCGGACGGAACTCAGCGACGAGCAGAGTTTTGTGGAAGTGCTGAAGCGCGTGCGAGAAGTATGTCTGGAAGCGTACGCGCATCAGGAAGTGCCGTTTGAACGAGTGGTGGAAGAGTTGCGGCCGGGGCGCGAGTTGAATCAAGCGCCGTTGTTCCAGGTGCTCTTCGCTTTGCAGAACGCGCCGTTGCCACAGCTCGATCTGCCACGCTTACGCATGCGCGTCGAAGACGCGACCAGCGACACGGCGAAATTCGATCTCGCGCTGGAGGTAACAGAAAACACGGATGAACTGGTGTGTGTCTGGCAATACGATGCTGACATCTTCGACGCCGCCACAGTCAAACGGATGGCGGCGCATTATCAAACCTTGCTGGCAGGCGTCGTTGCCGATCCCACCTGCGAAATTCACGAAGTATCGCTGCTGAACAATGGCGAGGCGCGCGCACTACTCGCAGATCACAACAACACGCATTTCGCCTATCCGCAGCACACGCTTCTTCACGAATTGTTTGAAGAACAAGCAGCAATCACACCGGAAGCGATCGCGATCCTTTCCGAAAATCTCTCCCTGTCTTACGCCGAACTGAACGAACGCGCTAACCAGGTAGCGCATTATCTGCAAACACTCGGTCTTCCTCCTGAAGGACGCGTCGGCGTACTGCTGGAACGTTCCGCGGATCTCGTGGTGGCGTTGTTGGGAGTTCTGAAAGCAGGTGGCGCTTGTGTGCCTCTTGATCCCGCTTATCCGTCTGAGCGGTTGAAATTATTAATTGAGGACTCACGAGCGACCGTGGTGCTAACGCACGAGACGTTGGCCCAAGCGGCCTTATTCGACGAAGAAGAAGTTTTCTCCCGCAAAGGCGCAAAGGCGCAAAGCGCTGCCGCGTTTCTACCGGGTTCTCTTTGCGCCTTTGCGCCTTTGCGGGAGACAGCTCCTTCCGCTCGCATAGACCCTGCAAATGTTGCTTACGTGATCTACACCTCTGGCTCATCCGGCAAACCCAAGGGCGTGATGGTGACACACGCCGCTCTCTGCAACCACATGTACTGGATGCGTGACGCTTTCGCTCTCAACGAAGCGGATGTGTTTCTGCAAAAGACGCCCATCGGTTTCGACGCGTCGGTTTGGGAGTTCTACATGCCGCTGATGGTGGGTGCGAAATTAGTAATGGCCCAACCCGGTGGACATCAGGACAGCGGGTATCTGGTACGCACGATGATGGACCATAACGTAACCGTGCTCCAGGTGGTGCCAACGTTGTTGCGGATGCTGGTCAACCAGTCAGGCTTCGACTCGTGTAGAAACTTGAGACTCGTGTTCTGCGGCGGCGAGGCTTTAACCAAAGAACTGGCTGCGCAATGCCTGGCAGCGTTGCCGGCCACACGCGTGTGGAACTTGTATGGACCAGCAGAGACGACGATCGACGCCACTTGCTGGGAGGCAACAAGTTGGACCAACACAACCACGGTGCCGATCGGAAAGCCTGTTGCGAACGCCGGGGCGTACGTTTTGGACCGGTGGTTAAATCCCGTGCCCCTTGGAGTGGCGGGAGAGTTGTACCTCGATGGCGCGGGACTGGCGCGTGGTTACGAACAACACGCTGAGCTGACGGCAGAGCGATTCGTGCCGAATCCGTTTCGCGACGAACCGGGCACGCGCATGTACCGCACGGGCGATCTCGTTCGCAGATTGCCGGAAGGAGAACTCGAATTTCTCGGTCGTATCGACGGACAGGTCAAGGTGCGTGGTTCGCGCGTCGAGTTAGGGGAAGTTGAAGCGGTGTTGAGCGCTCATGCGGATGTGATCGTGGCCGCCGTTGTTGCGCGTGAGGACATTTCGGGCGAACTGCGGTTGGTGGCATACATCGTGAGTGATGCCAAACATGACGGCCTGCCGCGCGAGTTGCGTGAGTTTTTAAAGGAGCGCTTGCCGGGTCACATGGTTCCGAGCGTGTTCGTGCGCGTCGAGCAGTTGCCGCTGTTGCCGAGTGGAAAAGTGGATCGCCGCGCACTTCCGGCGCCGGACAAGTTTGAACGAACTCAACAAAGCGATTATCGGCCGCCGCGCACGTTAGTGGAAGAAACGTTGTGTGGTATTTGGGAGGAAGTGCTCGGCCGAGATCTCGTCGGCGCGGATGACGACTTCTTCGAACTCGGCGGTCATTCGCTGCTCGCGACGCAAGTGGTGTCGCGTGTAAAGGAAGCCTTGTCGGTTGAGCTGCCGCTCACGCGTCTCTTCCAAACGCCTGTACTTTCGGAATTAGCGCAGTACATAGAAGACCATTTACGACCGAGCGACCACGCTGAACCACCACTACAGCCCGTTTCGCGCGAACATCCGTTGCCACTCTCGTTCGCTCAGCAAAGGCTTTGGTTCCTCGATCAATTAGAGCCGGCCAATCCGCTGTACAACACGCCTGGCGCACTACGTTTGCTGGGCCGACTCGACGTCACCGCTCTGGGGCGAGCGTTGAGCGAGATCGTGCGCCGGCACGAAACGTTGCGTACGACGTTCCAGGTTGTAGACGGCAATCCGGTGCAGATCATTTCCGCGCCGTACCCGGTGAATATTCCAGTGATCGATTTAGTGACGCTGGATGACGTGGATCGTGAAACCAGAACGTTGATCGACGCCGAGGCTAAGCGTCCCTTCGACTTGTCGCATGGGCCACTATTGCGCGCAACGTTGCTGCGGTTGCGTGAAGAAGAGCACCTGCTGTTGTTTACGATGCACCACATCATCAGCGACGGTTGGTCCGTTGGCGTGCTCGCGCGCGAAGCCGCGAAACTCTACGCCGCTTTCACCGGACAAGAAGCGAGCCGGCCGGCAGAGCCTCCTTTGCAATACGCTGATTATGCCATTTGGCAGCGCGAGTGGTTGCGCGGCGAAGCGCTCCGTACGCAGTTTGATTACTGGAACAAGCAGCTCGAGGGTTTGTCTCCGGTGCTCGAATTACCGTTGGACCATCCGCGTCCAAAGGCGCGCAGCCTGCGCGGAGCGTTCGTTCCCGTGGAGTTCAACGAAGAACTGACCCTCAGACTGAAGGCGTTGTGTCGAAGTGAAGGCGCGACGTTGTTCATGACGTTGCTCGCCGCGTTTCAAACGTTGCTCTCGCGCTATGCGGGGCAGCAGGACGTGGCTGTTGGCGTGCCTTTGGCGAACCGGCGCCGGCGCGAGATCGAAGACCTGATTGGCTTCTTCGTCAACACGCTGGTGATGCGCACGAACCTCACAGGCGATCCAACGTTTCGCGAACTGCTCGGACGTGTGCGTGAAGTCGCGCTCGGAGCGTACGCGCATCAGGACGTGCCGTTCGAGATGCTGGTTGAACGGTTCCAGCCGGCACGCGATGCCGGACACACGCCGTTCTTCAACGTGCTTTTTGTATTTCAAAACACGCCCTTTAGAACTCTGGAGTTACCAGGACTAACGGTAGAGCAACTCGACGTGGGCACGGGCACGGCAAAGTTTGATCTGATGTTGTCGCTCGAGGAATCGGCTGGACGGTTAACCGGTATCTTCGAGTACAGCACCGATCTGTTCGAAGAGCCGACGATCAGGCTAATGCTCGGTCATTTCGAAACGTTACTCGGCGGAATTGTTCAGGAGCCCGACCACCGCATTTCAGATTTACCATTGCTGAAGACAGAGGAAGAGCAGCGGCTTGTTCTCGAATGGAATCGGACGGCTGCTGATTTTCCGCGCACGAGTTGTATCCACGATCTCTTTTACGAACAGGTGACGCGAACGCCGGACGAAGTGGCGCTCATTTCCGGCGACGAGCGTCTTACTTACCGTGAGTTGGACCATGCCGCGAATCGTTTGGCGAATTTTCTGAGGCGTCATGGTGTGGGAACGGAATCGGTGGTTGCAGTTGCGACCGGACGTTCAACCAGAATGGCGGTCGCAGTGCTGGCGATATTGAAAGCCGGCGCCGCTTACCTGCCACTCGATCCTGAATACCCACACGAGCGTCTTTCGTTCATGCTCGACGATGCGCACGTGTCGGCAGTGTTGACAGAGCAACATCTTCTCGATCGGCTGCCGCGCGAGTGCCCGCGCGTGATCTGTCTCGACACGGATGCAGAGTTGATTGTCAGCGAATGTGACACCAATCCAGCGAGCGGAGTGAGCGCCGAAAACCTCGCGTACGTCATCTACACATCCGGATCCACCGGGCGGCCTAAGGCCGTGATTATGTCGCATCGCGCCATCTCTAACCTGGTTGCGTTTCAATTCAGCAGCACGAACGCAAAGCTACGAACACTGCAATTCGCCTCACTCAATTTCGACGTATCAGTGCAGGAGATGTTCACGACCTGGTGCGCGGGCGCGACGCTCATCCTCATCGAAGAGCAAACGCGCCGCGACGCTGGTGCTTTGTTGCGTGTGGTGGTCGAGCAGCGCGTCGAGAGGCTGTTTCTGCCTTTCGTTGCTTTGCAGCATCTGGCTGAGGCGAGTGAAGCGGAAGGAATTGTGCCGCGCGATCTACGTGAGGTCATCACGGCGGGTGAGCAGTTGAAGATCACTCCGGCAATCGAGCGCCTGTTCGCGAAACTCGACGGCTGTCACCTCGACAATCATTACGGGCCGACGGAAACGCACCTCGCCACCATGTGGAGGTTGGAGGGAGCGGCGCGCGAGTGGCCCAGGTTGCCGCCTATCGGTGGTCCAATTGCAAACGTTCAGGTCTATGTGCTCGACGAGCATTATCGTCCCGTGCCGCCGGGTGTTGTCGGCGAGTTGTACATCGGCGGTGAAGGTTTGGCGCGCGGCTATTTCAATCGTCCTGGTCAGACAGCGGAAAGGTTCGTGCCGAATCCTTTCAGCAGCGAACCGGGTGGTCGTCTATACAAAACCGGCGACCTGGTGCGGCGCTTCGACGAGCGGCGGCTGGAGTATGTGGGGCGTAGCGATCGGCAAGTAAAAGTGCGCGGGTTCCGCGTTGAGGTGGGTGAGATCGAAGCCACGTTGAAGCTCCATCGTGACGTGCGGCAGGCAGTAGTGACGGATTGGGATCG
This sequence comes from Pyrinomonadaceae bacterium, assembly GCA_035279345.1. Taxonomy (GTDB): domain Bacteria; phylum Acidobacteriota; class Blastocatellia; order Pyrinomonadales; family Pyrinomonadaceae; genus PSRF01. Next base: position 6,078 of record DATEHX010000171.1, read on the forward strand.
GGAAGACGGGCGGAAGTTTTTGGCCGCATACGTGGTCGCGAATGGCAACACTTCGGTTGGCGACCTTAAACGGCTGCTGCGCGATCATCTGCCTGAGTACATGGTGCCGGCTGTGTTTGTGCGCATGGAGCAGTTGCCGCTGTTGCCGAACGGGAAAGTGGATCGGCGCGCATTGCCGCCGCCGAACCAGATGGACCATGAAGGTGATTACGTAGTTCCGCGCACACCGGTCGAGGAAGTGTTGTGTGGAATCTGGGAACAGGTGCTCGGCAGAGAGAGAGTTGGTGCGGATGATGATTTTTTCGAACTGGGTGGCCATTCGCTACTGGCAACGCAATTGATATCTCGCGTGCGGCAAGCGTTTCGCATCGACGTTCCTCTGCGATCGTTGTTTGAGCATCCGACGCCTGCGCGGTTGGGCCAGGTTGTGGAGTCGGAAATTCGTGCCGGGCGCGAGCCGTTGCCACCTGTTAGTCATGTGGTCGAGGGGCCGAATGCGCCGCTCTCGTTTGCACAGCAGCGGTTATGGATTCTCGACAAGTTAGAGCCGCATTCCGCTGCGTACAATTTGCCGTCGGCATTGCGATTGGAGGGGCCACTCGACGTTGCGGCGCTGGAGCGGAGTTTTGAAGAGATAGTTCGAAGGCATGAAGTGTTGCGCACGACGTTCGCGATCGCTGCTGGCGAGCCTACGCAGACCATCGGCCCACCGGTGTCCGGCTTCCTGTCCTTTATAGATCCCTCACATTTGCCAGACAGTGAAAGTGAAGCGCGGCGGGTGGCGCGTGAAGAAGCAGCAAGACCGTTTGACCTCACGCGTGGTCCACTTTTGCGGACGACGCTAGTGCGGTTGTCTCCCGAATGTCATTTGTTGCTGGTGACGTTGCATCACATCGTGGCTGATGGCTGGTCGGTGACGCTGTTGGTGCAGGAGTTGAGCGACCTTTATGCGGCTTATCGCAGAGGTGAGCAGTCAACATTGCCGGAACTAGAAGTCACATATGCGGATTATTCGGTATGGCAGCGCGAGTGGTTGCAAGGCGAGCGACTGGAAGCGCAGTTAGCGTACTGGCGCGAACAGTTGCGCGGTGAACTGCCAGCTTTGAAGTTGCCCCTGGCGCAAGCGCGGGTGGGAGAAGCGCGACGGCGCGGCGCGGTGGAGACGGTGCGAGCCGGAAGTGAAGTGACACAGCGGCTGCGGGAGTTGGGACGGCGTGAAGGTGCAACGTTGTTCATGACCTTGCTGGCGGCGTGGAAGGTTTTGCTGTCCCGGTTGAGTGGCGAGCGGGATGTTGTGGTGGGAACGCCGGTAGCGGGGCGAGTGAGTCGCGAGTTGGAGCCGTTGATCGGATTCTTCGTGAACACACTCGTGCTGCGGACCGCACTGGAAGAGAACGCGAACTTCAGCGAAGTGTTGAAGCGCGTGCGGGAAGTATGTCTGGAGGCTTACGCGAATCAGGAAGTGCCGTTCGAGCGAGTGGTGGAAGAGTTGCGGCCAGGGCGCGAGTTGAATCAGTCGCAGTTAATTCAGGTGTTGTTCGCTTTGCAGAACACGCCAACTTATGAGCTGGCGCTAACGGATCTGAAGATAACTGTGTTGGAGCCGGAAAACCCTGCCGCGCGGTTCGATCTTGCGCTCGAAGTTTCTGAGACAAACGGTGAACTTGATTGCCGCTTTACGTACGATGCTGATCTGTTTGATGCCGCAACCATTGCGCGACTAAGCCAACACTTTGTCAATCTTCTGAAAGCAGTGGCGACCGAGCCGCAGCAGCAAGTTTCCAGGATTAACTTTCTCGGAGAGGAAGAGCGCCGGCAGTTATTGCCACAAAGAAGCACAAAAGAGTTTGCGAACACATGCATTCACGAGCTTTTTGAGCGACGGGTTGAACTGACGCCTGAGGCAACGGCGGTAGTCTTCGGCGCGAAGCGCCTCTCGTATCGCGAGCTGAACGAACGTGCCGACCAGTTGGCTCATCATCTACGCAGCCAAGGCGCAGGGCCGGAGAAACTGATCGGTATCGCGGTCGAACGATCGCTCGAAATGATCGCCGGAGTGCTTGCGATACTGAAAGCCGGCGCCGCTTACGTGCCGCTATCGCCGGACACTCCGTCCGAACGTCTCGCGACGCTGTTGCAAGACGCAGGGATCGAGTTGCTCTTGACCGACAAAAACTTACGAGACGTTACTCACCACAGAGACACTGAGACACAAAGAGAGCAAAAACCAAAGCCCGCGAGCGCAGACAATCTCGCCTATCTGATCTACACCTCGGGCTCGACTGGCCGGCCCAAGGGCGTCCAGGTCACGCATCGCAACCTGGTCCATTCCACCAGTGCCCGTTTCATCTACTACGACAAACCGGTCCACGGCTTCATGCTGGTCTCGCCATTTTTCTTCGACAGTTCGGTAGCGGGAATCTTCTGGACGTTGTGTCAGGGCGGAAAGCTGGTGTTGCCGCCGAAAGATTTCGAACGCGATCCAAGAGCTCTCGCCGCTTTGATCGAAGCAGAACAGGTTTCGCACATCCTCTGTCTGCCGATGGTCCATTCACTGCTGTTGCGCCAGGCCGCCGGCACGCAACTCGACAGTCTGCGCTGTGCGATCGTCGCGGGTGAGCCTTGCCCACCTGAGTTGCCGAAGCAGCATTTCGCAACGCTGCCGCTAGCGTCGCTGTTCAATGAATATGGACCAACCGAAGGCACGGTCTGGAGCACCGTTCATAAATGCGCGGCGTCCAATAGCGCGACGACAGTGCCGATCGGACGCCCTATTCCGAATGCGCAAACGTACGTGCTCGACGAGCATTTTCAACCGGTGCCGATCGGTGTTGCCGGCGAACTCTACATCGGTGGTGAAGGCATCGCGCGTGGATACCGCAACAACGCGGCGCAAACGGCCGAACGGTTTGTGCCTCATCCATACAGCACCGAACCGGGCGCGCGTTTGTATGCGACTGGAGATCTCGCGCGCCATCTGCCGGATGGCGAGTTGGAGTTTCTCGGGCGGCGTGATCAGCAAGTCAAGATACGCGGTCATCGCATCGAGTTGGGCGAGATTGAAGCGGCGCTGATCAATCATTCCGCGGTTCGTGATGCTGTTGTGGTCGCCGTTGACCACCGTCTAGTGGCCTATTTCACAGGCGATAAAGCAATAACTGATGAGCTGCGCGAATTTCTGCGCGCGCGGCTGCCCGAATACATGCTGCCGTCGCAGTTCGTGTTGCTCGAGGCAATGCCTCTCAGTGCGAACGGCAAAGTGAATCGAAACGCCCTTCCTGCGCCTGGCGCGTCGCGACCGGCGCTGCGGGCTTCCTACGCGGCTCCACAGACACCGCTCGAACAGACGATTGCCGCGGTCTGGCGAGAGTTTCTTCAGTTAGACACGGTCGGTGTCAACGATATTTTCTTCGAGCTTGGCGGTCATTCGTTGTTGCTCGTCCTCGTACACGAGACGTTGCAACAACGGCTCGAACGCGAAGTGCCGATCGCTGATCTATTCAAGTACCCGACGGTGCGCGCACTGGCGCGACATCTCGGCGGCAATTCCCCTAACAATGAAGAGGAGTCACTCAATCGCCATCGCGCCGGTGAGCGAAGGGCTGCTCTCAAAGCGCGGTCAAAGGCAAACACCGCGCGGAATCAGTAATGAAGAGTCTCATTAAGAAAGGTAAACGGTATTTATGGCTACCCCTGCGTTCTCGAAAAACACATTAGACACTCTGCCGGCAAATAAGGTGCGAGATGAATTGGTAACTTGTCTTAAAGAGTTGAAGGATGACTGCGGTACTCTCCCCCGTGAGCTCGCGGTCGTGATCCTGGGCCAGTGGTTTCACCCGCTGCACTATTTCCCCGTCTTCCTCTCAAGATTGATTTCCGTTACGCCAAACGTCGAATCGCAGACCCACATCTCCCGCATTCTCTGGGAGGAACTCGGAGAGGGCGATCCCGTTCGCGCGCACGAAAAGATCTACGTCGAGACGATGACCGGCGGTGGATTCGAAAAGGCGGATTTTACGGAAGCTGCGCCGCTGGCTGCGACGCGCCGATTGGTTGATGGCTATGAAAAGGCGTCGAGCCAGTTTCTTTCCGGACTCGGTTTTCTTTACGGCACCGAGGTGGTCGATCTTCAGATGGTGGCGACGATTGGCGCGTTGATGAAACGGTGTACCGGTTTGCGCACGCTGCCTTGGGTCGACATTCACGTTGCGCAGGAGCCGGGTCACGTCGAGAGTTCGAGCAGCACATTGGACCAGTCGTTGGATCACGATGCGCAACATCGCGTGGTGACCAGTGCTGAAGAGATGTGGACGTTGTGGACTGATTTCTTCAGGTCGATCCGGACGGAAATTTTGCCACGGATGACACGGACAGACACGGATAGAGGGTTGGTCAATGGGTGACGTGGAGCAGTTCGAATATGAAGTTGCGGTGGTGGGGCTGTCGGGACGTTTTCCGGGCGCCCGGAACGTTGCGGAGTTTTGGGAGCGTTTGTGTGAGGGCGCGGAGCTGATCGGTGATTGTTCTGAAGGGGTTCTTGAGGATGTCGAGCTGTTTGATGCGTCGTTCTTCGGCTTCACGCCGCGCGAGGCGGAAACGCTCGATCCACAGCATCGCATCTTTCTCGAAGAGTCGTGGGTGGCGCTGGAAAATGCCGGTTACAACGCGGAGTCGTATCACGGCCGCATCGGAGTGTTCGCCGGCGAGAGTTTGAATACTTACTTTCTGAACAATCTCTACCCGAATCGCAAACTGCTGGATTCACTTGGCGCGTCGCAAGTGATCATCGCCAACGACCGCGACTATCTGACAACGCAAGTGTCTTTTCGTTTGCATTTGAAAGGACCGAGTCTGAGCATTCAGACTGCCTGCTCGACCTCGCTCGTGGCTGTTCATCTTGCTTGCCAAAGTTTACTGAACCGCGAGTGTGACATGGCGCTCGCGGGCGGCGTTTCGATCAGTGTGCCGCAAGGACTCGGCGGCGAGTATCAGGAAGGCGGCATCATCTCGCCCGATGGACACTGCCGCGCGTTTGACGCAAAGGCGCGCGGCACGGTGAAGGGAAGTGGCGCTGGTGTTGTGGTGTTGAAGCGGCTCGCGGATGCGCTAAACGATCGCGACACGGTTCATGCGGTCATCAAAGGCTCAGCGATCAATAACGACGGCGCGTCGAAGGTCGGTTTCACGGCTCCGTCGATCGAAGGTCAGGCGAGTGTGATCGAAGAGGCGTTGGCGCTCGCATCGATCGGGCCGGAGACGATCGGTTACGTCGAGGCACACGGCACCGGCACGGCGTTAGGCGATCCGGTGGAGATCGCGGCGTTGACGCAAGCGTTTCGTACCGGCACTGATGCGAAAGGCTTCTGTCCGATCGGCTCGGTTAAAACGAATATCGGACATCTTGACGCCGCCGCCGGGGTGGCGAGTCTCATCAAAACGATTCTCACGCTCGAGCACAAACAGATTCCGGCGAGTCTGAATTTCGAGCAGCCGAATCCGAACATCGATTTCGCGAACAGTCCCTTCTTCGTGAACACGGAGTTGCGACGTTGGGAAACGAATGGGATGCCTCGACGAGCGGGCGTTAGTTCGTTTGGTATTGGTGGAACGAATGCTCACGTCGTGTTGGAAGAGGCGCCTGCAAGTGAGAGTTCCGAGTCGGGCACTTCACCGCAGCTTCTGGTCCTGTCGGCGCGGACACAAACCGCGCTGGTCCAGGCGAGTACAAATCTGGCGGCTCATCTTGCGCAACGTCCGCAGCTTGATCTTGCTGACGTCGCTTACACGTTGAGCGCGGGAAGAAAGCCGTTCGAGCATCGTCTGGCGGTCGTGTGTCGCGACGTGGCTGATGCCGTCACAAAACTCTCCGCGCCGGATCGTGTTTTCACAGGCAAGTCGCAATACGAGAAACGGCCGGTTGCGTTCATGTTCCCCGGACAGGGAGCGCAGTACGTTGGTATGGGCCGGGCGTTGTACGAACGCGAAGCGGTGTTTCGTGCAGAGTTGGACCATTGTGCGGAGCTTTTGCGAAGTTCGTTGGGAGTCGATCTGCGGGAGATCATTTACGCGGTTGATTTGTCGCCCGAGGAGTCAGCAGCACGTCTTGCGGATACACGCTTTGCGCAGCCTGCGTTATTTGCCGTCGAGTACGCGCTGGCGAAGTTGTGGATGAAGTGGGGGATCGAGCCGCAGGCGATGATCGGGCACAGCATCGGCGAGTACGTGGCCGCTTGTATTGCAGGCATTTTTTCGCTCGAAGATGCGCTGCGGCTGGTGGCCGCGCGTGGAGAGATCATACAGCGGCTTCCTCGTGGCGCGATGCTGGCAGTCTCGCTTACTCCGCTAGAAGCTGAGCCGCACCTAAGCGAACAGATCTCGCTGGCAGCCGTTAACTCACCCTCGCTATGTGTACTGTCCGGCAGGATTGACGCGATCGAGCAATTGGAACAACGACTCGTAGCTGAAGGCGTGATCTGCCGGCGGCTGCATACGTCTCACGCATTTCACTCCGCGATGATGGAGCCGGCGCTTGAAGAGTTCAAAGAGCTTGTGCGCAGCGTTGAGCGACACGCGCCGCAGATCCCGTACCTCTCAAATTCTACCGGCACATGGATCACTGAAGCTGAAGCCACTGATCCTTCATACTGGGCGCGACACTTGCGCGAAGCGGTTCAGTTTTCTGCCGGCGTGGCTGAGCTACTCAACGATCCCGCGATCGTGTTGCTGGAAGTTGGACCGGGACAAACGTTGAGCACACTGGCCGCACAACAAACGAGCCAGGTGTTCGATCGCGTTGCCGTCGCATCGTTGCGCCCGCCAAAAGGCGAACATTCCGAAATCGAGTTTCTGATGAAGACCATTGGCCGGTTGTGGCTGGCAGGCGTGAGCATTGACTGGTCCAAAATTTATAGTGATCAGCCGCGCGGGCGTGTGCCACTCCCGGCGTATCCGTTTGAGCGTAAGCGCTATTGGATCGATCCTCCATCCACCGAGGTAACCCCCGTCGAAGCTGTGAACGACACTGAAAGCGCCACGCCTCCGGCTTACGACCAAACATTTTCCACCGTGGCCGAAGTCGAAAACTCAGTCATCGCGATCTGGCGCGAGCTTTTCGGGATCGAGAACATTCGTCCTCACGACAACTTCTTCGATCACGGTGGTAATTCACTGATTGCGCTCCAACTCGTGTCCGAACTCCGCTCGACTTTCAAGATTGATCTGCCGCTGCGTGTTGTCTTCGAAGCCCAGACGGCAACGGCGCTTGCCGCGCGCATCTTCGATCTGATCGCGCAGGAACAGGAAATGGCTGAGCTCGATAACTTGCTGCGCGAGATCGAGTCGCTAACGCCTGAAGTCGCGCAGGCGAAACTCGAGCCGCAACCGAGCGCCACCGCTGTTGAGTTGCCTGAACAGCACGAGCCCGCCGACGCAAGCATCAGTTTCAGTCTCTACTTCTTTTCTGACGACGGTTCCAGGACCTCCGATGACAAGTACCGGCTGGTGCTGGAGAGCGCAAAGTTTGCGGACCGGCACGGATTCACAGCGGTGTGGACGCCGGAACGCCACTTCCAGGATTTTGGTGGTCTATATCCGAATCCGTCTGTTTTGAGTGCCGCGCTGGCGGTGCTCACGGAGCGAATACAGATTCGAGCCGGCAGCGTTGCCTTGCCGCTTCATCACCCGGTGCGCGTTGCGGAAGAGTGGTCGCTCGTTGACAACCTGTCGCACGGCCGCGTGGCAGTTTCGTTCGCTTCGGGCTGGCATACGAACGATTTCATCTTCGCGCCGGAAAGCTACGACGACCGTAAAGAAGTGATGTTTCATCACATCGAGTTGATTCAAAAGTTGTGGGCGGGTGAGCAGGTCAAACTGCCGAGTGCCGGCGGATCGGAAGTTGAACTTCGCATACTGCCGCGACCGATACAGCCGCGGTTGCCGATCTGGATCACGAGTTCGGGCAGCGCCGAAACGTGGCGCCGAGCGGGCGCGATCGGGGCCAACGTTCTGGCGGCCTACATCGGTTACTCGCAGGAAGAGTTGGCCCAACGCATCGAGATTTATCGCGAGGCTCGCGCAAAGCACGGTCACGATCCGTACACCGGCGTGGTGACGATCATGTTGCACACGTTTGTCGGCGACGATGATGACGCGGTCAAGGAAACAGTTCGTGCGCCTTTCTCCAATTACCTGCGCACTTACTTCAAACAGTATGAGAGCACCGCAGCGGGTGTTGCTGACGTCAGCGAGGCAGACAAAGAGACGCTGATGAGTGTCGCGTTTGAGAAGTACTTCGAAACGAGCACGCTGATGGGCGCGCCGGATAAGTGTGCGCGGTTAATCGATACGCTCGTTGAGGTTGGTGTTGATGAGATCGCGTGTCTCATAGATTTCGGAGTCGATGCCGATTCAGTGCTGAAGAGCCTCGAACGTTTGGAGAAACTTAAGAATATTTCTCACGCAAAGGCGCAAAGCCGCAAAGCGCTGCCGCGTTTCTAAAGGTTTCTTTGCGTCTTTGCGCCTTTGCGGGAGAAAAGATTTTGTATGAACGATTTGGCCGCAAGAATAGCAGCACTCAGTCCGGAGCAGCGCGCGCTCTTTGAAGCGTCGCTCAAAGCTAAAGGACTGCGCGCGCCACAGGTCGACCGCATCCCGCGGCGCCCGCGTGAAGACGTCAATCTGTTTCCGACTTCTATCGATCAGGAACGACTTTGGTTTATCGAACAACTGCAACCCGGCAACGCGGCTTACAACATTTTCAGCGCCAGCCGGATCAAGGGCCGGCTCGACGTGGCTGTGATGGAACGCGTCGTCAACGAGTTGATCGCGCGCCATGAAGTCGTGCGCACGACTTTCACGGTCGTGGACGATCAACCGATGCAAGTCATACAGCCAAAGCTGGAAGTCACGCTCACGCCGGTTGATTTGCAGCCGGTGCCGCTTGAACAACGCGAGCAGGAAGCACTGCGTTTGGTGACTGAAGACTTTTCACGGCCTTTCGATCTGGAGCAAGGACCACTCGTTCGCATCGGCTTGCTGCGGCTCGCCGAGGACGATCACGTGATGCACATCAACATGCATCACACCGTTACCGATCGCTGGTCGGGCGCGATCTTCGAGCAGGAGACCGGTCTGCTGTACGAAGCTTTCGCGAACCACCGCCCGTCGCCTTTGCCCGAATTGCCGATTCAATATGCCGACTACTCGCTTTGGCAACGCGGCCGCGCCGAGAGTGAGATCTATCACCGGCAAGCAGAATATTGGACCAGGAAATTGACCGGTGTGCCGTTCGTTCTGGAAGTGCCGACTGATTTCCCGCGGCTGGCGATGCAGAATTTCCGTGGCGCGCGTGTTTATACCCGCTACTCGAGACGTCTGCTCGATGCTTTGCGCGAGTTGAGCCGCCGCGAAGGCGTGACGATGTTTACCCTCGCGCTTGCCGCGTACAAGGCGTTGCTCTATCGCTACACCACGCAGGAAACAATTCTTGTCGGCGCCACCTTCGCGAATCGCAACCGGCCGGAGTTGCAAGGCATGGTGGGTTATTTGCTGAACCTGATCGTGCTGAGCACGGACCTCTCCGGCAATCCGACGTTTCGTGAACTGTTGCAACGCGAGCGTGCGACCGTGCTTGAGGGTTTCGCGAACCAGGACCTGCCGTTTGGGAAGTTGGTTCAGGAGTTGCGGCCCACGCAGGACGCGAGCCGCAACCCGATCGTCCAGCATTCGTTGATCTATCTCGACTTCCCCGAACTGACGGTGATGGAGACGCTCGGCTTGAGTGCGAAGCATCTCGACATCGACAACGGCGCGTCGCGTTTCGACATGACGCTCGCGATGACCGAAACCGAGCAGGGATACGAAGTCGATATTGAGTTTCCGACGGATCTATATCGGCGCGAACGAATCGAACGGATGACGAAGCATCTGGAGAATATTCTCGAAAGCGTCGTCGTCGATCCAACGCAACGTTTGTCAGACTTGCCGCTGTTAAGTGAGAACGAAAAACGGCAACTGCTGATCGAGTGGAATGATACGGCAGTCCCATATCCGTCCGAGCGATGTGTCCACGAACTGTTTGAAGAGCAAGTGGAGCAGAGGCCTGATGAGGTAGCGCTGTTGTTTGAAGATGAACGGCTAACTTATCGCGAGTTGAACGAGCAGGCGAATCGCGTCGCGAACTATCTGCGAGCAGCGGGTGTTGAGAATGGAGAACTGGTCGGTCTTTTCACGTCGCGTTCGTTGCGGATGGTAGTGGCGTTGCTCGGCATTTTGAAGGCCGGCGCCGCGTACGTGCCGTTGGACGAACGGTATCCCGCGAAACGTCTCGACTTCATGTTGAAGGATTCGGGAGTTCGAGTGTTGCTAACCGACAGGGATTGGGAAGCGATCGCTGAATGCGGCGCGGAGAACCCCGAGCAGATTTTCACGAATCAGCAACGCGCTTATGTGATCTATACGTCCGGCTCGACGGGCCAGCCGAAAGGCGTCGAAGTGTCGCATCGCGCCGTTGTTAACCTGCTCAACGCAGTGATTTCCAAAACATCGGTGAAAGCCACAGACACGATGCTGTCGGTTTCCACGCTTTCGTTCGACATCGCTGTAGCGGAGATCTTCGTGCCGTTGATTGTTGGCGGGCGTGTGGTGATTGCGAGCCGGGAAGTCGCTGGTGACGGTATCGAACTAGCACGTTTGTTGGCGCGCTCGGGTGCGACGGTGATGCAAGCTACACCGGCCACGTGGCGCATGCTGATTGACGCTGGGTGGCAGGGCGACTCGGCGCTGAAGGTGTTCAGCACGGGAGAAGCGCTCGATCGGCCGCTTGCCGATCAACTGCTAACCCGATGCGCCGAGCTGTGGAACCTTTATGGTCCAACCGAGACGACGATCTTTTCCGGCGTGACCCGAGTAACTGAAGACGTTGGTCCCGTGCCGATCGGGACACCAATCGCGAACACAAGCTTTTACGTGTTGGACCAGTTCGTGAATCCAGTTCCGATCGGTATCTATGGCGAGCTTTGTATCGGCGGTGCGGGTGTGGCCCATGGGTATCTGAATCGACCCGAGTTGACCGCGGAGAAGTTCATTTCCGATCCGTTTGGTGGTGAACCTGGCGCACGTATGTATCGCACTGGCGACCTCGTGCGTTATCGCGAGGACGGGAGTCTGGAGTTTGGCGGCCGGTTGGACCATCAGGTTAAAGTGCGAGGCTTTCGCATCGAGCTCGGAGAAGTGGAGGCCGCGATGTCGCGGCACGAATCGGTTCGTGCCGTGGTGGTGGCCGCGCGCGAAGTGCGTGAGGGCGAACAACGTCTCGTTGCTTACGTCGTTGGAAATCAGCAGCAGCTACCGACGGCGAGCGAGTGGCGGACGTTTCTCATTCAGCGCTTGCCGGAGTACATGATCCCGTCGCTGTTTGTCAGGCTCGAAGAGTTGCCGCTGCTGCCTAATGGGAAAGTCAACAGGGCCGCGTTGCCGGTGCCCGACGCGTCCAGACCTGAGCTGCGGCGGGAATTCGTCGCTCCTGAGAATCCCACGCAGGCGCGACTGGTCGAGCTTTACATGAATGTCCTGGCGCTGGAACAAGTCGGCATTCACGATGACTTCTTCGAACTCGGTGGCGACTCGATTCTCGCGACAAGGCTCGCCTCTCGCGTGCGGCGGGTCTTCGAAGTCGAGATGCCGCTGCGCGAACTCTTTTGGCAGCCAACCGTGTTCGAATTAGCCGCGGTCATTGAGAGGTTGGTGATCGAACAACTGGAAGAGCTCAGCGAAGAAGAGGCTGAACAGCTTTTGCAAAATGAACCCTAAAGCCACAAAGAGGCACAAGAAGCACAAAAGGCACAAGTCCTTGATCTAAATCGAACTCTTCATGCAAAGCCACTCTAAGACTCAACTATCAGCGGCCAAGCGCGCGTTACTCGAGAAACGTCTCGCGGGTCGCGTATCTGACGAGCAGTCGATACGGCCGGGCGTGCGGAATGGACCGGTCGCGTTGTCGTTCGCGCAGCAGCGGCTCTGGTTTTTGGACCAGTTGGAGCCGGGGCTGGTGGCTTACAACGTACCCGCCGCCGTGCGTCTCGTGGGCAAGCTTGACGTGGCGATTTTGAATTGGAGTTTGAACGAGATCGTCCAGCGCCATGAAAGTCTGCGGACCACCTTCGATTCTGTTGCCGGCCAGCCGCTGCAGCTCGTTGCTCCGAGTTTTGAGTTATCGATCCCGGTAGTCGATCTGAGTGGCTTGTCCGATGAGTCGCGCGAGAAGGAAGCGATGCGGTTCGCGCGGGAAGAAGCGCAACGACCCTTCGATCTCATCCGTGGTCCATTGATCCGGGCTTTACTGCTGCGCCTGCGAAGTGAAGAGCACGTTTTGATCCTGACGATGCACCACATCGTCAGTGACGGGTGGTCGCAGGGTGTGTTGAAGACGGAACTCGGTGCGCTTTATGAGGCGGGCATAAACGGGCGGAGGTCACCGCTTCCGGAACTGTCGATCCAGTATGCCGACTTCGCACAGTGGCAACGCGGCTGGCTAAAGGATGATGAGTTGGACCGTCAGCTCGCGTACTGGCGAAAGCAACTTACAGGCGCGTCTCCGTCAGTGGATTTGCCAAACAATGGTGCGCGTCCGCCGCAGTTGAATTATCGAGGGGCAACTTTTCTTTTTGAGCTTTCACCAGAGTTATCCGAGTCACTCACTGCTTTGAGCCGCCGCGAGGGAACAACTCTGTTCATGACGCTGTTGGCCGCTTTCAAGGCGTTGCTCTTCCGTTACAGCGGCCAGAACGACATCGTCGTCGGCACTCCGGTAGCCAATCGCAACCGCGAAGAGCTTGAAGGATTGATCGGGTTCTTCGTCAACACGCTAGCGCTGCGAACAGATCTCGGCGGCAATCCGACGTTCCGAGAGTTGTTGCAGCGCGTGCGTGAAGTCTCGCTGGGTGCTTATGCGCACCAGGATCTGCCGTTCGAGTTGCTCGTCGAAGAACTACAACCCGTCAGGGATCTGAGCCGCAATCCACTCTTTCAAATTGTCTTCGATCTTCAGAGCACGCCGTCGACGTCGCTCGAAATGACGGGCTTCACGTTACAGCCGTACGAGTTCACGGCCGACAGCACGCGTTTCGATCTGGAACTACACCTCACCGCAACGTCCGAAGGGCTCATTGGCGCGATTGTCTACAGCACGAACTTGTTTGCCGAGCCGGCTATTCGCCAACTCGCCGAACGCTATCGAATGCTTCTGGCAGCAGTCGTCGCCAATCCCGAACAGCAGGTGTCTCGTATTGAGTTGCTAACCAGCAGCGAGCGAGAACAGTTACTGTTTGAATGGAACGACACGACGCGTTCGTTTCCAAACAAAAGCATTGCGGATCTTTTCGAAGCATGGCCCACGCGGACGCCGGAAAATACGGCGCTGACGTTTGGCGATGAGCGTGTGAGTTACGAAGAACTGAACCGTCGCGCCAACCAGTTGGCCCATTACTTACAAACGTACGGCGCCACCGCGGAAACGCGTATCGGGATCTACATCGAACGCTCCGTCGAGATGATCGTGGCCGTGCTCGGCGTACTCAAGGCAGGCGCGACTTACGTTCCGCTCGATCCTTCGTATCCTACGGAGCGACTGTTGTTCGTGCTTGACGACGCCGGCGTCCAGTTAGTGCTCAGTGTGGCTGCGTCGGAAGAAAGACTGCCCTCGCACCACGCGCCGGTAATTTTGCTCGACTCTGATTGGCCGCTGATCGCGAGTCAGAGTGAAGAGAACCCGGAACGAAACATCACGCCGGAGCACCTCGCTTACATCAGCTATACATCAGGCTCGACGGGGACACCGAAGGGAGTTGCCGTGCCACATCGTGGCGTCGTGCGGTTGGTCCATGGCCACTACGCGCACTTCGGTCCCGAGGAAGTGTTCCTGCAATTTGCACCGCTTGCCTTCGATGCCTCGACTTTCGAAATCTGGGGCAGTCTGCTTAACGGAGCGCAACTTGTACTCATGCCTCCCGGTATTGCCTCGCTGGCCGAGCTTGGCCGTACGCTCGCGAAGCATCGCGTAACGACGTTGTGGTTGACGGCAGGTTTATTTCAGCAAATGGTGGACGAGCAACTCGAAGCTCTTAGCGGGCTCAAACAGTTACTCGCCGGTGGCGACGTTCTCTCGCCCGCGCACGTACACAAATTCCTTGCAGCCGCTAGCTCGTGCCGATTGATCAATGGTTATGGTCCAACTGAAAACACCACCTTCACTTGCTGCTACGCAATGGACGCAACCGTAGAGCTTAACGGTTCAATTCCTATCGGCCGGCCAATAACCAACACGCAGGTCTTCATTCTGGATGAGAATTTGCAGTTGTCTCCGCCCGGATTCATCGGCGAGTTGTATGCGGCAGGCCACGGTCTCGCACGCGGTTATCACGGCCGCGCGAGTCTCACTGCCGAGCGCTTCATTCCACACCCGTTCAGCACCGAGCCTGGCGCGCGGCTTTATCGTACCGGCGACTTCGTACGCTATCGAACTGATCGCCACATCGAGTTTATCGGGCGGGCCGACGAACAGGTCAAGGTGCGCGGGTTTCGCATCGAACTCGGCGAAGTGGAGACGGCGATCGCTCGCGTATCGCAGGTACAGCAAGTGGTGGTGGTGGCGCGCGACTACGGCAACGGAGACAAGCGTCTCGTCGCGTACGTCGTCGGCGACGTTGCAGTGGACAAGCTGCAAAAGACGCTTCACTCAACGTTACCCGACTACATGGTCCCGCAGGCGTTCGTCATTCTTGATGAGTTGCCACTGACGCCGAACGGCAAAGTTGATCGTCGTGCGTTGCCGGCGAAAGTTGAAGTTCACGCACCGGTTGATTCAGCTTACCGAACGCCTGTCGAAGAGTTGTTGGCCGGCATTTGGGCCAATGTGTTGAAGGTCGAACGCGTTGGGGTTAACGACAACTTCTTCGAACTCGGCGGGCATTCGCTGCTGGTGACGCAGCTTGTCTCTCGCGCGCAAGCGCAGTTCGGAGCGGAGTTGCCGCTGAAACTCTTCTTCGAATCTGCCACCCTCACCGAGCAGGCCGCCGCGGTCGAGGCGGCGTTAAGTGCTGAAAGCGGTTTGCAAGCTCCACCGATTGTTCCCGTGTCTCGCGACGGCAATCTCCCGCTGTCGTTCTCGCAACAACGTCTTTGGTTCCTTTATCAGTTGGAACCAAGCACGTCCGCTTACAACATTCCGACCGCGGTGCGCCTGACCGGTGCGCTTGATAGTGAAGCTTTAAAACGCACGCTGAACGAGCTCGTTCGGCGTCACGAGATCCTGCGCACTTACTACGGCCTGGCCGATGGTAAACCGGCACAGTTTGTTGGACCACCGCCGGAGATGGACATCGAGTTGATCGAGCTCAGTTTGGAGGTTGAGCGGGAGTCGCGCATGCTGGATTTGGCTTCGGAAGAGGCGAGCAGGCCATTTGATCTCACTCAGCCACCACTCTTGCGTGCGAGTCTCGTGCGGCTTGGACCAGACGAGCACGTGTTGTTGTTGACTGTTCATCACATCGTCTCCGATGGTTGGTCGCAGGGTGTGATGGTGCGCGAGGTGGGCAAACTCTACCAGGCTTTTACCGAAGGCAAAGAGTCTCCACTCGAAGAGTTGCCGGTGCAATACGCCGACTTCGCACACTGGCGGCGCAACTGGCTCGCGGGCGACGTGTTGGACCAGCAGCTCGCCTACTGGCGAAAACAACTTGCTGGCGATCTACCCGTGCTCGACTTGCCTTTGGACCATCCGCGTCCGGAAGTGCAGAGCTTTCGCGGCGCCACCGTTACGACGGTGTTGCCGCCGGGCTTGAGCGAATCGCTCGGCGTTATTTGCCGTCGTGAAGGCGTGACGCTGTTCATGCTGTTGCTCGCTGCTTTCAAGGCGCTGCTCTGCCGCTATACCGGACAGAACGAGATCGTCATCGGTGTTCCGATAGCGAATCGCAATAACATCGAGACCGAAAACCTGATTGGTTTCTTCGTCAATACGCTCGTGATGCGCACGGACCTTTCCGGCGACCCGCACTTCGCCGACCTGCTGGCGCGCGTGCGCAAAGTGACGCTCGAAGCTTACGCGCATCAGGACCTGCCTTTTGAAGTGCTTGTCGAAGACTTGCAGCCGGAACGCAGCCTGAGCCGCAACCCGCTTTTTCAAGTGATGTTTCAACTGGAGAACACGCCGAAAGAGGAACTGCCGCTACCGGGTTTGACGATGAGTCCCGTGGCCGTTGAAGGTGTGGCCAGTCAGTTCGATCTGAGTGTCGATGTGGTCGAGAGCGAACAGGGACTTGCAGTCACCGCGGAGTACAGCACGGACTTGTTTGAGGCTGAGACGATCCGCACTTTGCTTAGGCGTTGGGAGATCTTGCTGGAGAGTGTTGCGGCGGCGCCGGAGCAGCGTCTGAGTGATTTGTCGCTCATGGATCGAGCTGAGCAGCAACAGTTGGAGATCGATTGGAAGCCAGGGGCATTTGCGGCGCAATCCGTGGTTGAGTTGTTTGAGGCACAGGCGGAACGTTCGCCAGCGGCGGTTGCGGTGGTCAGCGAGAGTGAGACTTTGACCTTTGCGGAACTGAACCGCCGGGCCAATCAGTTGGCCCACTATTTACGGTCCGTTGGCGTTGGTCTGGAAGTTCCGGTGGTAGTCGCGGTCGAACGTTCGGTGGAGATGATCGTTGCTTTGCTCGGAATTCTGAAGGCCGGTGGAGCTTACGTTCCGCTCGATCCTTCGTATCCGCAGGCGCGGCTCGCGTTCATGCTGGAAAATGTTGGCGCTCGATTGATACTCACGCAAGAGAGTGTCAGGGAAGCAATGGCCATCGAGCAGACGGAGAACCTGGATCGACTGTTGTGTCTCGACAATGCTGCTTACGTGATCTACACGTCGGGATCGACGGGTACACCGAAGGGCGTGGTTATCACGCACCGCGCACTTTCAAGTCACTGTTCCGCGGTGGGCCATGAGTATGAGTTGCAGGCTTCGGATCGCGTGCTCCAGTTTGCGTCGTTGAGTTTTGATGTTGCTGCTGAAGAGATCTTTCCTACTTTGCTCAACGGAGCAGCGATCGTGCTTCAGCGCGAACGAGTGCTGGAGCCGACAGCGCTATTGCGGTTGATCGAACAGGAGCGCGTGAGTGTGCTGAACCTGCCGGCGCGATTTTGGCAGGAGTGGTTGGAAGGTTTGGAGCGTAAAGGTGCGAGATTGCCGGCGTGCATTCGCCTCGTTGTTACGGGCAGTGAGAAGGTCAACGCTGAAGGGGTGGCGATTTGGAGGAGATTGGCGCCCGAGAAGAGTGAGTTACTGAATGCATACGGCGTCAGCGAAGCGACGATCACGTCTACTTTGTATCGGCACAGATCGGAGCACGTTAATGGTTCACAATCCCTTCCCATTGGCCGTCCCGTAGCGAATACACAGGCTTACTTGCTGGACAGAAATCTACACGCAGTGCCGATCGGTCTTGCCGGTGAGTTGTATTTGGCTGGCGATAGCCTGGCGCGTGGTTATCACGGCCGCGCTGATCTCACGGCCGAAAGGTTCATTCCGAATCCATTTAGCTCGAGTCCCGGAGCGCGCCTGTATCGCACGGGCGACGTGGCCCGCTACCTTTCTGACCGCCAGATCGAATTCATCGGGCGCGCAGACGAGCAGATCAAGCTGCGCGGCTATCGTATCGAGTTGGGCGAGGTTGAAGCGGTGCTGCGAGCGGCGCCCGGTGTGAGAGATGCCGCGGTGCTGCTGCGTGCGAGCGCTTCGGGCGATCCGGCTCTCGTCGCTTACGTCACGTCAAGACCCGCTGAAGAGAACAGTCCTTCTGACGCACTCGAAACCGAACAACTTGCTCAGTGGCGTAGCGTTCACGATGACGAAGTTTTCAACGTGAACGATCCGGTTCTCGATCCATCCTTCAACATCAGTGGTTGGAACAGCAGTTACACCGGCGAACCTATCCCCGCGGAGGAGATGCGCGAATGGGTCGACGACGCGGTCGAGCGCGTGCTTTCCCAACAGCCGCGCCGGGTGCTGGAGATCGGATGCGGCACCGGGTTGCTGTTGTTCCGCATCGCGCCGCATTGCGAACGCTATCTGGGTACGGACTTTTCACCCGCTGCGCTGAATTACATTCGCGAGCAGTTGCAGAAAACTTCGTTGCCGCAGGTGTCGCTGTCGGAACAGAATGCGGACGACTTCGCGAACGTTGAACCGGCGTCGTTCGATGCAGTGATTATCAACTCCGTAGTGCAGTACTTTCCGGGTGTTGATTATCTCGTGCGCGTTTTGCGCGGAGCGATCGAGGCGGTGGCGCCCGGCGGTTTTATCTTCATCGGTGATGTGCGCAGTTTGCCTTTACTCGAAGCTCTCCACGCGTCAATTGAGCAACACAAAGCTGAGGCCGGAGTTTCGCCGGAGCAGTTGCGGCAACGTGTGGAGCGGCGCATCGAACAGGAAGAGGAACTAGTGATCGATCCGGGCTTCTTCACCGCGCTCAAGCAGAACCTGCCGCAGATCAGCCATGTCGAAGTTGAACTGAAACGTGGACGCTATCACAACGAACTCACGCGTTTTCGCTATCAAGTGCTAATTCGTGTTGGCCCAAATCAGGCTCAGGAGGAAAACTTGTCATGGATCGACTGGCGTGAGAAGCGCTGGGATTTATCAGAGCTTCGTCAGCGACTCGTGCAAGATCAACCAGAGTCGCTTGCACTAACAAACGTCGCAAACGCCAGACTCGGCGACGGCCTCGATCCGGAAGACTTGTACCGGTTGGCAGATAGTTTGCCCTATCAAGTTCATCTGAGTTGGGCGCGGCATGATGGCGATGGAAGCTTCGACGTGCTCCTCACAACCCGTTCCGAAACAAGCGTTGAGTTTCCGTTCGATCTCGACACGACGAAGTCGCTCAGCGATTACGTAAACCATCCGCTCCGTGGAAAACAGGCGCGACAGTTTGGACCACAGTTGCGCAACTTTTTGAAGTCGCGACTCCCGGAACACATGGTTCCAGCATCGTTCGTCATTCTCGACGAGTTGCCGTTGCTGCCTAATGGCAAACTGGATCGTCGCTCGCTACCTGCCCTCGAAGCTGTCAGGCCAGACTTGCCACAGGTCTTCGTCGCGCCGCGCACGAGTATTGAAAAGTCGCTCGCCGGCGTTTGGTCAGACTTGCTGGGCCTCGCGCAGGTCGGCATCCACGACAACTTCTTCGATCTCGGCGGTCACTCGTTGCTCACGACGCAACTCATCTCTCGAGTGCGCCAGCTGTTCAAAGTGGAACTCCCATTGCGCCAGGTGTTCCAACAACCGACTATCGCCGCGCTCGCACTCGCGATCGAGCAGGCACAAAACGACAGCGGTCCGAGCGAGATGCCGAAGATTGTTCGCGTAGATCGAGAAGCGCGACGTTTAGCCACAAAGAAGCACAAAACGCACGGAATCTTGTAAGGAGTTTTTGTGCCTTTTTGTGGCGATGAGTTATGACGAAACCAATGCCCGCGACATCCGACGAAGTCTTCGTGTTTCCACTCTCGTTTGCCCAGCAACGTCTGTGGTTTCTCCATCAGATGGATCCGTCGAACGCGGCCTATAACATGCCGCTTGCTTTCCGGCTATCCGGGCAGCTTGACGTCGAAGCTTTGCAATGGTCTCTCGACGAAATCGTCCGGCGGCACGAGATCCTGCGCACCACGTTCGATGTGTTGGACCAGGGACCTGTGCAATTGGTCGCCGCCACTGGAAACCTCACGTTGTCCGTTACGGATTTAAGTTCACTGCCGCCATCGGTTAGCGAAGCAGAAGCTGAGATGTTGGCGACTGAAGAGACGCAACGGCCATTCGATCTCGTAAGCGGTCCGCTGATTCGCGCCCGGTTGATGCGTTTGAAAGCTAATGAACAGGTGCTGCTCGTGACGATGCATCACATCATCAGCGATGGCTGGTCACAAACGGTTTTGCTGAACGAGCTCGGCGCGCTTTATGAATCCGCCGTGGCTGGCCGAATCTCGCCGTTGCCGGAATTGTCGATCCAATACGCCGACTTTGCCGAGTGGCAGCGCAACTGGTTACACGGCGAGGTATTGGACCAACAACTCGACTACTGGCGAAAACACTTGAGTGGCGCGCCGCCGTCGCTGGAATTGCCGGCAGATCGACCACGACCCGCGGTGCAAAGCTTCAACGGCGAGCGATATTCGTTTGCACTCTCGCGTGACCTGACGGCGCGTCTACTGGAGTTGAGTCGCCGTGAAGATGCGACTCCTTTCATGACGCTCCTCGCCGCGTTCTACGTACTGCTTTATCGTTACACGGGCCAGGCCGACATCGTGGTTGGCACTCCCGTAGCCAATCGCAACCGGCAGGAGCTCGAGTCGCTGATCGGTTTCTTCGTCAATACGCTGGCCTTGCGCGTGGACCTCTCCGGCAATCCCACGTTCCGCGAATTGTTGGCGCGGGTGAGGGAAGTCGCGCTTGGCGCATACGCGTATCAGGACTTGCCGTTTGAGATGCTGGTCGAGGAGTTGAGCCCGGCCAGGGACGCGAGCCGCAATCCCATCTTTCAGGTAATGTTCGCGTTCCAGAACACACCCGATCCTGCTGCCCGGCAACTCGAACTCAACATCAGTCCGGTCGAGGTCAAGACAGCGCGCGCGCAGTTTGATCTCATGCTCGACGTGACCGCAGTCGACGGGCAGTTTTACGTCACGCTTGTTTACAACACGGATCTGTTCGACGCGTTGACGATTCAACAAACGGCCGAGCGTTTCAAGGTGTTGCTCGCGGGCGTGGTGCACGGCGCCGGCAGGCGGATTAGCACGCTGCCGCTGTTGACCGCACCCGAGTTACGCCGCTTGCTGGTTGAGTGGAACGATGCCGGGAAAGAGTTGGTTGACGAGGTCCGCATTCATCGACTCTTTGAGCAGCAGGCCGAACGCACGCCGGAAAGCATTGCTCACGTATTCGAAGAACGCCGCGTGACCTACGAGGAGTTGAACCAGCAGGCGAACAAACTTGCGCACTACCTGCGTGCAGCGGGAGTTGGACCAGAATCGTTTGTCGGGTTGATGCTGGAACGATCGCCGGAAATGATCGTTGCCTTGCTCGCAATTCTTAAGGCGGGCGGCGTTTACGTTCCACTCGATCCGGCGTCTCCGCCTGTGCGTCTGTCTTATATGCTCGACGACGCGCGTATTTCCGTTTTGGTGACTGACAGGCGTTTGGCGACGCGCCTGCCTTTGTCGCAGAACGTGCGCGTCGTTGCTATCGACGACGACGAGATCGCGAAACGTGTCGGTAGCAACCCTCCACTTCGCACCAGTGGTGACAACGCTGCGTACGTGATCTACACCTCGGGTTCGACCGGTGCTCCGAAAGGTGTAGTGCTTGCACATAAAAGCGTTTGCAATCAGATCGCGGCGATGGCCCGGTCCTTCAACATCGGTCCGGAGAGTTGTGTGTTGCAGTTTGCTTCTTTAGGTTTTGACGCTTCCGTATTTGAGATCTTCACCGCGCTCACAACGGGTGCGCGTCTCTGTCTGGTAAGCCGCGAGACCATGTTGTCAGGCGGACGGCTTATCGAGTATGTGCAAAAGCAAAACGTTACTGCGGCGATGTTGCCGCCGTCGCTACTCGCATTGTTGGCGCCCGAGGAATGGCCGGAACTCAAAACGGCAATTTCGGCAGGCGAACGTTGTCCCGCGGACATCGCGGCGCGTTGGTCGCGCGGCAGGCGATTCTTCAACGCCTATGGTCCGACTGAAACAACGATCGTCGTTGCTGTTTACGAACACAATCGTGTGCGCGCCAGCGACACGCCGATCGGGCGGCCGATTGGCAACGCACAGCTTTACTTGTTGGACCCATTTCTAAATCCCGTACCTATCGGTGCAACTGGAGAGTTGCACATTGGCGGGGGAGCAGTCGGACGTGGATATCTGAATCGTCCCGGTTTGACGGCGGAGAAGTTCATACCGAATCCATTCAGCACTGAGCCCGGCGCGCGGCTTTACAAGAGTGGCGACCTGGCCTGTTACCTGCCGGATGGAAACATTCGATTCCTGGGGCGGCGCGACGAGCAGTTAAAGGTTCGCGGCTTTCGTATCGAGCCCGGCGAGATCGAAGCGACACTGAAAGAACATCCCGATATCACGGATGCCGCTGTGGTCGCCGACGAGGATCAGCGACTGGTTGCTTACGTCACTGGCAATCAAGTGAATGAAGAAGAGTTGCGTATCCTGGTGCGGCAAAGGCTTCCGGATTACATGGTGCCGTCGTTCTTCGTTTCACTCGCCGAATTGCCGCTGACGCCAAATGGCAAAGTGGATCGCATCGGACTCCGCGCCAGGATCAGAACGCGGCTTGAACGTGTTGAACGCATTGGTCCCCGCGATTCTCTGGAAGCGGAGCTGGCCCGCATTTGGGAAGAGTTGCTGCACGTTGAACCTGACGTACGAGACAATTTTTTCGACTTGGGAGGTCACTCGCTGCTGGTTGTGTCGCTGTTGAATCGCGTGGAGCGAGTCACGACGAAGAGGTTGCACGTGGTGGATATCTTTCAGGCGCCGACAATCGAATCCCTTGCCTTGCTGCTGCGTGGCGCAGAAGATCGATCCGCGGCCGGGCCACTCGTGGCGATGCAACCGCACGGATCTTTAACGCCCGTGTTTTTTGTACATCCGGCGGGTGGCAGTGTGGGCAGTTACTTTTCCCTGGCGCGCGCGCTCGGACCGGAACGTCCTTTTTACGCTCTCGAAGGAACACTTGCCGGCGATACAAGACAAGTTGAGTTAGTCGCGAAGAACTACGTTGAAGCGATCCGCGCAGTCCGGCCTGATGGTCCATACATTCTTGGCGGCTGGTCCAGTGGCGGTATTGTCGCATTCGAGATGGCCCGGCAACTTCAAGCGTGTGATGCTGAAGTGGCGCTGGTAGTGTTGCTCGACTCAATGCCGCCGGGAACTCTCGCTGCAGTCGATAGACTGTCGTTACTTGCGGGTTTTGCGGGGAACCTGAGTATTCCGCTCGATTCCGTCTCCGAGGAACTGCTGCGGTCGGATACGGAGACGCAACTTAACTGGTTGCTGGACCATGCGCATCGTTCTCAAGGGCTTCCGCCCGATCTCGGTCTCGACGATCTACGCCGCCAGTTCGAGCTTTATCTAGCGGATATTGAAGCCGTCAAAAACTACCTTCCGCTGCCGGCTTCGTTTCCGCTTTTGCTGCTGCGCGCCGCGGGCGAGGATGAAGTTGCGGAGCAGATCGCACGCTGGACCGAGTTATCTTCCAATAAACTCGAAGTGCAGAATGTGCCCGGCGATCATTTCACGATGATGCGCGCCCCGCACCTCGCTACACTAGCCGAGGCTCTTCGCAAACGTCTGAATCAGGTCGAAACAAGCAGATGACAATGCGCAATGTGTATCTAAAGCCGAACGTGTTGGTCGAACCGTTATTCAACCAGTGGTACGCGAGCGTGCCTTGCGATTCGGCCGTCAGTTACGACATCGAGGTTTACTACTCATCCGCCTTTTTTACTAGCCTCCCCATCGCGTGAGGAACTGAGGCTCAAAACGCGTTGACCCATACTCGCGGGGCGGCGTATAAATGACCATAATCGCGGGCTCTCTTATCTCATATCACAGATATTTGATAACCCTGCCCACTCTGATCAGCCGAACTCACATCGAGATCTTTTGGAGGCTCAGTCCATGAGAATCGGGTTACAAAACCGGCGAAGATTGACCGTTATAGCTCTTGCGGTTCTTTGTGTTGCAACATTGTTCGTGGGACTCGGATTATCGAGGTTGAAATCTACGGACAGCGGAACCATGAGAGTATTCCGTCATACGGAGGCTCTTGAAATTGTAGGAATGGAGGCTACCACAACTGGAAACTTGCGTGTGGTATTCAAAAACGTATCCGCTCGGGACATTAACGGGTTCGTATTGGCGATCCCCGGCGGTGGAGAGGTTACCGTTGATACATCAACTGGAGATCGGGTACTAGCTCCACAAGCAACAGAGGAACTGGAGATTCCTCCGAGCCCCGAGGTTCCGGAAATAACTATACGTGCCGTGATGTTTGCAGATGGTAGCGTGGATGGGAACGAGATCACGGTTGCACAAGTGAAGCAGCGACGCAGTGCTTTGAAACGAGAGCTAAAACGCGGCCTTGAAGTGCTCAGGGGTGCCGCTAGTTCCGCTGACGCCGGTTCACCTGCCATTTTTGACAAGCTCGAAGCTGCTATCTCCAATCTTGAGATCGATCCTTCTTTACCAACATCGCGAGACACAGGACTGATTGAGGCCAAGCAGGATCTCATGTCCGCTATTCGCGATGTTCGCACCAGGCAGGAACGCAATGGCTATCAGAAACAACGCGAGCACCTGAAAGAACTTTGCAATCGCATCGAACGAAGAATCACCAGTCTCTAACTCCCTAATTTGTTACTCACACACGTCGTTTGAGTTGGAGACAAAAATGAGAAACGTTGCGGCCATTGGTGCATGCGTTATCCTTACGTTAGGGATAACGACTTACATCTGTATTGCTCAACCAATTGATGACTCGGCAGCGGCGCCAAAAAGTAGACCATGCGGAGCGTGCTGTCCGAATTGGGACGCACCATCTAACATTTCAACGACGGGCTGTCCAAATCTGTTCAAACAGCAGTGGAACTGGATACACTTTTACACACCCCAAATAGAGGAAAAGACTTTTGGCAACGGACAGTGTGATGATCGCTGCAATGCTGGCCGCTCTTTCACCAGCCTTTCTTTGAGGAGGCTGGCTCCACGGCCACGCATTACTACCGGTGGTGGGTGGCGAGAGTTGATAACCGAAGAGTCATCTTCCCGGAATTTGAAGAAAAAACCTGCGAGGTATTCAGAACCGTAACTTTCCGCTATCCCTCATCTGGCTCTGGGGCTTGTTTACAGCCGTCACCATCTCCAGGAGGCGGAGGCGGAGGCGGACTAGAGTGTTTATCCGCAAGTGAAACCTGTAGTAACTCTTCTCAGTGTTGCGGTGGTGGCTGTGTTGACAACGTATGTGGCGATCTGCAAATCGGAGGGTCTCCCATTGTGATCGATGTATTAGGAAACGGTTTTAACCTTACGAGTGCTCCCGGTGGCGTACATTTTGACCTTGACGGGGACGGGCTCAAGGAAGGGCTTGCCTGGACTACGGAGGCCACAGACGACGCGTGGCTGGCGCTCGATCGAAACGGTAACGTGGCAATCGATAGTGGTCAAGAATTATTTGGAAACTTCACGCCACAACCATCGCCGCCAACAGATGAACAGAGAAACGGTTTTCTCGCACTTGCTCAGTTTGATAAAAAGGAAAACGGCGGTAATAGCGATGGGTTCATCAGCCAGAATGATTCTGTCTTTTCGTTACTCCGGCTGTGGCAAGACTCCAATCACAACGGCCTTTCCGAACCTTCGGAGTTGCGCACTCTCCAGGCTCTTGGTCTAAAGAAACTGTATTTAAACTACCAACGTTCAAAGCGCGTTGACGAATACGGAAATGAGTTCCGATACCGGGCGAAAGTGACGGATATAAATGGTGTTCAATTAGGTCGCTGGGCATGGGACGTTTTTTTACTTCGCGCGAATTGAGTTAGGGGCACAAAAACAGTGCCTCTACTGAAGTCCCGACTATCATCCTTGCGGCAAAGTCAGCAGGAGGAAGTTCTCAGACCAGCCGACATCCGCAATGGCTAGACTCCCTCATTAGTCTTTGCGCATGATGGATTTGCGGCGATTCCGTTTTGGCCGGCGAGCCCCTGAGAGTGTTTTGCTGTGCCGGCCGTCGATAATGTTCGATAGTCCTTGATGAGTGAGTCCGAGTTCGCGCGCGGCGCGGGTTATGCTGCCGTTCTCCTTTTCCAGTGCTCGGGCAATGAGCCGCGCCTCGAAATGATTGACTTCTTCTTCCAGAGTTCCGCCGATCAATCCTTCTTCTACGCTGTGCAGCTTCTCCAGTTTGTCCAGCACTAGGTCGCAGCAGAGTCGCAGACGTTCCAGCTCCGACTGGGTGGCGCGGTCACCCACATACTGATCTGCCCTGCGGTATGAGGCCAGCAGTTCAGTGCCGGAAAGAACGCTCCAAAGATCTTCTATTAGCTTTAGTTGAGCGACGGCAGCTAAGTGCGTGTCACCCGCCGCGGCCGCCACATCTGAGGCTCGATTGAACGCCTCGCGAGCGCTGTCGTGCTTTCCGCTTCCCGCAAAGATGCTGCCCTCGGTCGTCAGCGCCTCCGCAAGTAAGGAACAGTCATCTCCCTGCTCAAGCACTGTGACGGCGGCAAAGATGGCGCGTTCCGCCTCAGCGAACCGCTTTTCAGCCAAGAACACTCGTGCACGTGTGTCGTTGACCTGGGCCACCATGCGCGAGTCTTTCAGTGAGACAAAGATCGCTCGCGCTTTGTCGAGATGAGTCAGCGATTCCGCTGTTCTTTCCAGCAGCAAGAGAATGAATCCGATGTTGTTTTCTACACCTGCCAAGTGCCGAATATGCCCGGCATTCGCGAGATGCATGCTTGCCGCGCTGTATTCGATTAAGGCATGGTCCAGATTCTCTGTCCCGCCAAGTCTTCTGTATATAAGTCCACGTTGGTAGTGGTAACCGCCGTGAATC
>DATEHX010000172.1:0-28827 GCA_035279345.1 Pyrinomonadaceae bacterium
CAGATAAACGAACTGGCGCCGAACAGAAGCAAGGCAAGTGACGGCACTATCGGCGACGCAGCACATGCTTCGCGAAAATCCGATCACAACCCCTGGGTCAAAGACGGCAGCATCGGCGTTGTCACCGCGATGGACATCACCAACGACATCGCCCACGGCGCCGGCGCGCAGGCGTTGGTAGACGCGCTGGTGAGCAGTCAGGATCCACGAATCAAGTACATCATCTGGAATCGCAAGATAGTCAACTCACGAGTCCAGCCGTGGGTCTGGCGAAACTACAGCGGCGCGAATCCTCACACGAAACACTTCCACATTTCAGTGAGACCTGAAAAGGCCGCTTACGATTCGACCGAATCCTGGCAACTGTAGAGACAGTGCACAACTAAACAAAGGAGCCCCAATGAAGATCGGTCTGCTTATTGTTCTCATAGTAGCAGGGCCTCTTGTAGCGTCTGCTCAAACTGTGTTGACGGTGACGGCCGCGAACAAACTAAAGCTCGCGCGGCAAAGCGAAACGATCGAACTCACCGCCAGAGATCTCGCCTCGCTCGTGGAAAAGGATCTGACGAAGCTTCACGTGCGCGATAGTTCGGGCAGGGAAGTGTTGGCCCAGTCAGTCGACACTGATTACGACGATCTTCACAAGCCCGACATACTCATCTTCCAAGCCGACTTCAAACCGGGCGAGACTAAAACGTTCACAGTCTTTGCCGGAAACAAGCGCGAGTACAACAAAGAAGACTTCCGCGCTTACGGCCGGTTCG
The DNA here is from genome assembly GCA_035279345.1 of Pyrinomonadaceae bacterium. Lineage (GTDB taxonomy): Bacteria > Acidobacteriota > Blastocatellia > Pyrinomonadales > Pyrinomonadaceae > PSRF01. Next base: position 765 of record DATEHX010000172.1, read on the forward strand.
TTCGCGAACGTTTTGACGACTTCGCGTGGGAGAACGATCGCATTGCACACCGGACGTATGGCAACGCGTTGATGTTTTGGAAAGGTGAACCGCTCACCAGCAGCGCGATCGACATCTGGTCGAAGCGCACCTCGAAGATGGTCATCAACGACTGGTACATGGTCGACAACTACCACGCCGATCACGGCGAGGGCGTCGATGCGTATTCGGCCGGACCGACGCGCGGTTGTGGTGGCAGCGGCATTTGGGCCAACGGCAATCTCTGGATTCCACGTAACTTTAGCAATTCCCGCGTGCTGGCGAATGGTCCGATTCGAGTGATGTTTGAGCTGGTTTATCCGGGTTTCCAGGTCAACAATGACCTGATCACGCAAGTTTTACGCGTTTCACTTGATGGAGGCAGCCAGTTGAACCACTTCGAGACTTTTTACCGGGTTTCACCCGGCGACATGCCGGTCGCGGTGGCGATTGGAATGAAGAAGGCGAAAGACGCGCAGCGGGATTTCAACGCCGGCCACGGGCGGCTGACCGTTTGGGAGCCGATGGACAAGAACCTCGGCATGCAGGGACTCGCGATTGTCGCGGACCCGCGCGAGGTCGACACTGTTACCGAAGATAAACTGAACCACCTGCTTGTGTTGAAGCCGACAAAAAATACGATGCCGGTTTCCTATTGGGCCGGGTTTGCGTGGGACCGCGCGGGCAAGATCACGTCGGCGCGCGAGTGGAACAAATATGTTGACGACTTTTCCGAAGCGCGCCGTTCGCCGATTGAGATCAGTGTGAAGTGAAGAAGGAGTCGAATGATTAGAGTCGCAGTTTTGGTTGGGTTGAGTTTTCTGCTTTGGCAGGGAGAGCCGTCGAAAGAAATTCAGGCGAAGTTGTTCAAGCAGATTCTCACGGAGGATACGGAGTTACGCGACTGTCTCAAAGAACAGGAAGGCGGAGCCGCCGCGGCGCAAGAGGGAATGACGGTCGAGCAATACGACCTCAATCACGATGGCGTCAAAGAGTATGAGGTCCAACTCTCCGGCATGTGCTCGTGCGGGGCGCAAAACTGCACGATCTATCTTTACCGCGCTAATGGACAAGGCTTCGAATCAATTCTCGAGGGCGCTTCCGGTTTAGGTATCGAGTTGCGCCGGACCGCGAGCAACGGCTACACGGATCTACAGATCAACGCACACGACACGGCTGCAACCGAAGCGCGCACCGTTTACAAGTTTGACGGCAAACAGTATCGCGAAGCGCAGACTACGATCGTTCATCTCGAAACGGGCGAAAGCAAACCGGCCTGGCGTCGCGTGCAGTTCAGCCGCGGCAGTTCATCGGCGAGAGTCCAGGGCAAAGTTTCGATCGCGTTGCCCGACCAATATTTGATCGGCGCGCGAGCGGGACAGGTGATGAGTGTACAGCTCACATCGCCGCAGAAGTCCGTGAGGTTTCTCGTGATGACCTCGAAATCGACGAACCTCCTCGCGGACAACGTCCGAACCTGGACCGGCACACTTCCCGAGACCGGCGACTACCACATCATCGTCGACGGCGACGAACGCGGCGGCACCTACACAATGACCATCACCATTAAATAAAACCATCCACAGATTACACAGATTCTGCGTAATCTGTGGATTGCTTCTAAAAAGGTTGACACGACCTTAATTCTGCATAAAATACGAGCGTTCGTTTTTGTTCGAATGCCCAAGCTGACACCCAGCGCGATGGAAAAGAAGAAGAGCCGCATCGAGGAAGCGGCCCGGGAACTCTTCATCTCGCAGGGTTTTCACGCGACTTCTATGCGCACTATCGCCGCGCGCGCGGGTACGTCCCTGGGCAACGTTTATAACTATTACCGCACGAAAGAAGAGATCCTTGAATCGATTATCGGCCGTTATCAAACTGTGATCGACGGCCGGTTGCGCGCCATCTTCGACGAAATCGACGAACCACTCGAACCCGAATCGCTCATGCGCTTCGGCAAGCAGATCAAGGAGATGGTGAACACGCATCACGACTTCTGGTTGCTGATGTATATCGACGTGCTGGAGTTCGAGAACCGGCACTTCCGCAAGATGTTTGAAGGTCTCGTTCATAACCTGCGGCGCCGCTTTGCCACGCAGTTTAATGAACTGAAAAAGCAGGGACGCGTGCATGCAGACGTCGATCCGGCTGTCGGCTTCACGGCAGTCTACATGCAGTTTTTCAACTATTTCCTGGTGGAGAAACTGTTTGGCGGAAATCGTCACTTCGGGATCAGCGATGAACGCGTCATCAAACAACTGACCGATATTTATTGCCGCGGTCTGTTGTGCAATAAGAACTAACTCGTAGCTTCGCACCTTCAGTGCGGCTGATTTTGACTCGCAAGAAAAACGAACGTTCGTGTTTATCCGCAAGTGGCATTAACCCGATTCGCAGGAGGTTGGAAGATGTTTAAGTTGACTCGATTGATGCTCGGCGTGCTCTTTGTTCTCGCTTGCTCCCTCGCCGTCTTCGCTCAGGGAGGCACCGGACAGCTCAGCGGCACCGTCACCGACGCGAATGAAGCCGTCGTTCCCGGCGCGACCGTGAAACTCACCAGCCTCGCAACGTCGCAGGTGCGCGAAGCGGTAACCGGCGACTCCGGCGACTTCGCTTTCACTCTTCTGCCCGCCGGCGATTACAAACTCGAAGTCGCCGCCAACGGTTTCCGCACGGTCATCGTCGACAACCTACGCATCAACGTTACCCAAACCACGACCCTGCCCGTTCGTCTCGACGCGGCGACAGTTTCGGGAATGGTTACGGTCAACGCCGAACCGCCGTTGGTCCAACAGGAGAGTTCGCAGGTCGGACGCACCATCGAGGAGCAAACGATCCGCCAGTTGCCGTTGCCGACGAGAAACTTTCAGCAGTTGTTGACACTCTCGCCGGGCACTTCCGCGAGCGTTTCAAACAACACCGAGCTCGGCCGCGGTGATTCCATCATCACTGTCAACGGACAGCGCACGACCAGTAACAACGTGCGCATCAACGGCATTGACGCAAACTCCGCCGGCACTAATTCAACGCCAAACATCGCCGTGCCTGCGACCGACACGCTCCAGGAGTTCATCGTGCAAACGAGTCTGTACGATGCTTCGCAAGGACGAAACGCGGGCGGCAACGTCGAAGCCGTTACCAAATCAGGCGCCAACGACTTTCACGGCAATGCTTACTACTTCTTCCGTAATCGCGCGCTCAACGCAAATGATTTCTTTCTCGAACAGGCAGGCCAGCCGACGCCGGTGCTCTCGCGACACCAGTATGGCGGCACACTCGGCGGTCCGATCATTCGCGACCGGCTGTTTTTCTTCGGCTCGTATCAGGGCACGCGCGAAACAAACGGCGCGTCGTTGAATAACAGCTTGATGTTTCCGTTCATGCCCGCGCAGTTGCGTGACAACAACCGCACCGCGTCGGCGTTACAAGCGACGTTCGGCGTCGTGCCGAATCCGATCGCGGTGAACCTGCTCAACCTGAAATTGCCAAACGGTCAGTTTGCGATCCCTTCAGCCGCAACGGCTTCGGGCTTGACGCCGATCTCCGGCATCTCCACTTTTCGTGAGAACCAGTTCAACGCCAATTTCGATCTGCGATTGTCTGACAAGCACACGCTCGCGCTCAAAAACTTCTTCGCGAGCAATCCGACGTTTCAGGCTAACTACAACTTCGCTGGACTCGGCAACGGCATCAATCAGTTGCCCGGCACCGGCGGCTCGCTCGACATCATTCAGGAGCTCACGTCGATCACCGACACTTACGTGTTTACTCCGAACATCGTGAATCAGGCGCGCTTTGGATTCAGCCGCTTGCGCGTCACGTCGTTACCCGAAGAGCCGTTCACGGCAGCGGAACTCGGCATCAACAACCCGCTGAAGAATCTCTTCCCAGGGATGCCGACGTTCACCGTGACGGGCTTGTTCACGTTCGGTTCGTCGCCTTTCGCGGATCAGTCGTCGCGAATCAACGCGTTCACTTATGGCGACACGCTCTCCGTTGTCGCGGGCAATCATCGACTCCGCCTCGGCGGCGAGTACCGCCGTTCGCAGGTGAACTTCTTCTTCAACGCGTTCTCGCGTGGACAGATCATCTTTTCCAGCTTCAACAATTTCCTGATCGGCAACGGCGTTTCGATTCTCGGCTCGGGTGTGTTCGATCGCGCGCTCAGGGTCAACGATTGGAGCGGCTTCGTGCAGGACGATTGGAAGGTCAACGACCGGCTGACGCTCAATCTCGGTCTGCGTTACGACTTCTACGGTTATCCGAAAGACACGCGCGGCCGGTTGGTGAACTTTCTGCCCGATCAGTTTCGTCAGGGAACGACCGCGTCCCCTGCTGGTGCACCGAATGGATTCGTGCAGGCCGCAGGCGGAGGTTTAGTTGGTGTTCCCGAAGTTGATGAGACGCTGGTTCCTTCAGACAAGAACAACTTCGCGCCGCGCGTTGGTTTCGCGTATCGCTTGAACGATTCCGGTTCGCTCGTCGCTCGCGGCGGTTACGGCATTTACTACGACAAGTTCTCGACGCGCTACGCCAACACGCAGTTGCTGAACTATCCGTATCTCGCGCTCGCGGTTGGTCTGCCGGGAGTTTTGCGCACGTTCGCGGATCCGTTCATTCCGTTGCCGCAGCCCGGCGCGTTCCCGGTCAATCCGACGATTCCGTCACCGCTCTCGCCGTTGTCACCGCTTCTCGGCGTGCCCATCAGCGGTATCTTCATCGATCCCGAATTGCGCACTCCGTACATCCAGCAATACAACGCAAACATTCAGTGGGAAGTGTTCAAGGATTACTTGCTCGAGGTTGGTTACGTCGGCTCGAAGGGGACGAAGCTGTTACAGGTCGTAACGCTCAATCAACCTGTCTACAACCGTGCGGCGAACGTCTTTGTCGCGCCGCTCGGTACGGCGCTGTCGACGCAGAAGAACGTCGCGGGCGGTGTTCAGCAGGTGCAAACGAGTTCCAATTCGCATTACGACTCGTTGCAGATCAGCATGACGAAACGGTTCAGCCGCGGCTTGCAGTTTCTCAGCGCGTACACGTTGAGCAAATCGCAGGACTACTACTCCGGCGGAACGATCAACGAGTTGTTTGCGATTGCCGGAGATCAATCAAACTGGAAACTCAACTATGGTCCATCGGATTACGATCGGCGCCATCGCTTTGTCACCAGTTTTGTTTACGACTTGCCCAAGACTGATTCGCAATCCTTCGCCGCCCAGACCTTTGTAAACGGTTGGCAGATCAACGGCATCCTGACACTGCAAACCGGAACGCCGTTTTCGATCGTCGATGCACCGAACAACAACATCATCCAGCGTGCGAACTTCGCTCCCGGCGGCGGTGCGATACTGACTACAGGCAGCGTCGAGTCGCGCCTGAACGGATTTTTCAACACGTCGGCGTTTGTGCTTTCGCGGCCGATACTCGCCGGCGGAAACCTCGGCGTGCCGAACAATCCGGCGTTCGATCCGAATAACCCGTTTGGCAACACGCCGCGCAATTTTGTTTACGGGCCGGGTCAGAAGAACATGGATTTCTCGGTGGTGAAGTTCATTCCGATTCGCGAGGCGTTGCGCGGCGAGTTTCGGGCTGAGTTCTTCAACCTGTTCAACTGGACCAACTTCGCGAATCCAAACAACAACATCGCCGTGCCTTCGACGTTTGGACGAATCACGGCGACGAGTTCCGGCCCGCGCGTGATCCAGTTTGCGTTTAAGTTGAACTTTTAGCCGCAAAAAGGCACAAGAAAACTGTCAAACTCTTAAGATGCCCAAAGTCCCAATCGACGGATTCCAGCTTTACTACGAATCGGAAGGAGACGGCGAGCCGCTTGTTCTGATTCCCGGTTTTGCGTCGGGGCGCTCGCTCTGGTCGCGGCAGGTTGGACCACTGGCGCGTCACTTTCGCGTAATCTCATTTGATCCGCGCGGAGTCGCGCAGTCAGACAAGCCCGATGGACCACAAACGATCAGTTTGCTAGCGGATGATGTAGCGGCACTGTTGACGCTTCTCGGCATCGAAAGCGCCCATATCGCCGGAGTTTCCTTCGGCGGTTTTGTGGCGCAGGAGTTTGCGTTGCGGCATCCGGGAAGGTTGCGCCGGCTGGTGCTCTGTTGTACGAGCTTTGGTGGTCCAAATCATGTCGTTCCCGCGCCGGAGATCATGACGGAGATTATGCAGCCGCGTGCGGCCGGTGACGTGTCTGAGGACATGTATCGCGTGCAGCTTCAGGCGGCGGTCAGGTTCAATACTGAGGATCGGCTCGCGGAGATTAGTTCTCCGACGCTGATCGTCAGCGGCGACGCGGACGCGATCGTGCCGGTGCAAAATTCCTACAACCTGGCGAGACAGATACCGAACGCCGAATTACGCCTGGTGTCCGGCGGCAGTCACACGTTTTTCATGGAGCAGCAGGCGGACGAGTTTAATCAGGTCGTAACAGAATGGCTTTTGCGAAAATAGCCGGCACGGGAAGATACGTGCCGGAAAAGATTCTGACCAATGCTGATCTGAGCCGGATTCTCGGTGAGGACATTAACGAGTTTGTGACGCAGGTGCTTGGTATCAGCGAGCGTCACGTTTGCGCTGAGGATGAGAGCACCGCGGACATTGCGACGCATGCTGCGCGCGAGGCATTGAAGGATGCGGGAGTCGCTGCTGAAGATCTCGATCTGATTGTTCTCGCGACGGACACGCCCGAACAACTCTCGCCTGCCACATCCGTCGTCGTCCAGCATCGACTCGGTGCGAAGAACGCGGGCACGTTTGATGTGAACTGTGCGTGTGCCGGTTTTGTGACCGCGCTGGATACGGCGGCGAAATACATTATTTCCGACAGTTCTTACCGCAACGTTCTCGTCATCGGCGCTTATGCGATCAGCAAGTATCTCGACTGGAAGGACAAGAAAACGGCGACGATCTTTGCGGACGGCGCGGGCGCGGTTGTGTTGCAGTCGCGCGAGGATGGAGCGGGTTTTTTAGCGTCGAAGCTGCGGGCGGATGGAAGTTTTCACGATCACATGGGCATCTACGCCGGTGGCACGCACATGCCCGTCACGCCGCAAATCATCGACGAAGGTTATTGGACCAAGGTCCGTTTCCACAAGAAGTATCCGGCCGAGGTGAACACTGAAGGTTGGCCCGCGATCGTGCGGGAAGTGTTAGCGAAAGCTGGGCTACGCTTGGACGATGTGAAGCTCTTTCTCTTCACCCAAGTGAACTTCAGCACGATAAAGTCGGTCATGGCGAACCTCGAACTGCCGCTGGAACGCACGCACACGATCATGCGGCAGTGGGGTTACACCGGCTCAGCATGTATTCCGATGGTTCTCGACGACGCACTCAAAAAGCGACTCGCTGGACCGGGTGACAACATCGTGTTGTGTGCTTCCGGAGGCGGACTAAACATGGCCTGCGCGGCCTTTCGACTCTGATGCCACAAAAAGGCTCAAAACGCTTTTGTGCTTCTTTGTGGCTCTCGTGATTGATGAAGTTTCCTAACGTCTACTCGTTATTTCTGGACCGCGTCGAGAGGTTTCGCTCGCAAGGCGATGTGTTCTACGTGCGTTCCGACAACGCGTGGCGTGGTATCTCGTGGGATGAATTCGATGTTCGGGTGCACGAGTTTGCGAGTGCGTTGTTGACTTGCGGGTTGAAGCGCGGCGGCTCTGTTTGCATTCTCATGGGCAACGTGCCGGAGTGGCCCATCAGCGATATCGGAACAATCGCGGCCGGTGGTGTTGGCGTTGGTTTGTATCCGACGAGTTCGGCCGAGCAGTGTCAATACATCATCGATCATTCCGACGCCGCTTTCGTGGTTGTAGATACACAGTCGCAACTCGAAAAGATCCTGAGCGTTCGAGATCGTTTGCCCAAGGTGGAGTTCATCATCGTGCTCGACGAGCAAGCAGCGAGCACTGCGCCGAATGTTATTAGTTACCGTCGATTTCTCGAACTCGGTCCCCAGAATCGCGAGCAGTTTGCTTCCGTCTTGCACGAACGCGGACATAGCGCCGCGCCCGACGATGTAGCGATCATGGTTTACACGTCGGGAACGACGGGCCGTCCGAAAGGCGCGTGTCTGAGCCATCGATACATCATCAACAGTGTCGAGTCTCTGCGCCAGACGATCCCGATCTTCGACACTGACGTTTCGTTTTCTTATCTGCCTTTCTGTCACGTCGCGGAGCGGATTTCGGGACTCTACAACCGGCTCTACGCGGGCGCGCCGGTTTACTTCGTCGACGATCTCGCGCGTTTGGGTGAGTACATGTTGGAAGTGAAGCCGACAGTGTTCGCCAGTCTGCCGCGCTTCTTTGAAAAGATCCACGCGCAGATCATGGCCGATCCGCAGCGGCGCGACATTAAAGATTACTTTGGTGGCCGCATTCGTTTACTCACCTCTGGCGGCGCTCCGTTGCCCCTCGAAGTCAACGAGTTCTTCGCCTCCGCGGGTTTACCGATCTTGCAAGCCTACGGTTTAACTGAAAACGTGTGTGTCGCTTTCAATCGGGTAGACCATTACAAGTTTGGTACGGTGGGTTTGCCGATGCCGGGCTGTGAAGTGAAACTCGCGGCTGACGGCGAGATTCTCGTGCACAGCGAGATGATGTTCAGCGGTTACTACAAAGCGCCCGAAGACACGGCTGCTGCTGTTTCAGATGGCTGGTTGTTGACGGGAGATCTCGGCGAGTTCGACGACGACGGCTTTCTGAAAATTGTCGGTCGCAAAAAGGAGTTGATTGTCACGTCGACCGGCAAGAAGATCGCGCCTTCACTGATCGAAAACATGTTGAAGGAGCATCACCTGATCAGCCAGGCGATGGTCTATGGTGAAGGCAAGAGTTATCTCGTTGCTTTGATCACTCTGAGTGGTTCCGCGGCCGACGCGAAGCAGATCGTGCAGCAGAAAGTCGACGAGATTAACCGCCGCGTCTCTTCCACGGAATCGATCAAAAAGTTCGCCGTGCTCGAACGCGATTTTGAGATTGCGAAAGACGAGATCACGCCGACCGGCAAAGTGAAGCGCGACGTCATTGCGCGACGTTACTCTAATTTGATCGAGGAGCTTTATGCGTAAACAGATCGCGGCCCTGCTGTTGATTGTCTTGAGCGCTGTTGCTGCTAATGCAGTTCAGCAACCTGGCCCTGCGCAAAAAGAAGTCGTCGTCTTTGGGCAGAAGATTCGTTACCTGGAAGCCGGCTCGGGACCGACGGTGATTCTGTTGCACGGATTGGGCGGCAGCGGTCAGAACTGGATGTTTACTGTTAACGGCTTGTCACCGCAATTCCGTGTTGTGGTGCCGGATCAGATTGGTTTCGGCAACTCTGACAAGCCGCTGATCAATTATCGCGTGCGCACGTACGTTGACTTCCTCAACGAATTTTACAAACAGCTCAAGATCGAGCGCGCGACGCTGGTTGGCAATTCGATGGGCGGTTGGGTTGCTGCTGCCTTCACGATTGCATTTCCGGAGAAAGTGGATCGGCTCGTGCTCGCAAGCGCAACCGGCTTAGCGCCGCCTGCGAACTTCGATTACAAGTCACTCTACGCGTTGAATCCTTCCACGCGCGAAGGTATGAAGCAGTTGGTGGCGAAGGTTTTCTTTAACAAGAGCTTTTCGACTGACGCGGTTATCGATCAGTTTTTGGCCCAACGGATGAGCGCGGGCGACGGCTACACGATTAACAGTTTGATTGAGTCGGTGGGCCGGCGTGAAGATTTTCTCGACGGCCAGTTAGACAAGATCAAAACGCCAACGCTGATTATTTGGGGACGCGAAGACGGGTTGGTGCTGCTGAGCGAAGGTGAACGTCTCACGCGAGACATCGCAAATTCCAAGCTGATCATATTCGATCGCTGCGGTCACTTCCCGCAGGTGGAAAAAGCTGGGGAGTTTAATGCTGCGGTGCTGGAGTTCTTAAAACAATGAGACTCAATGTTGGCGACACTGCGTCCCGGTCGAAAGCGATTACTGACGAGGACGTTCGCACTTTTGCGGCTATTAGCGGAGACCACAATCCGATTCACGTTGACGACGAATTTGCGGCGCAAACAATGTTTGGAAAGCGCATCGCGCACGGCATGTTGAGCGCATCGCTAATCTCAGCGGTGCTCGCGAACGATTTGCCGGGATACGGAAGTATCTACCTGGGCCAGACGCTAAAGTTTAAGGCACCCGTTTTCATCGGCGACGAAATCACCGCGCGCGTCACCGTCACTTCCGTTCGCGAAGGTAAGCCGATCGCGAAGTTCGAAACAGTCTGCACGAATCAACGCGACGAGATCGTGATCGAAGGCGAGGCTACCGTCCATTATGGCAACTGCCGTTGAACCAAACACCACGACAACTACAGAACCGCGCATTGGTCTCTACGCGTGGTACGCACTCGGACTGCTGACCTTCGTCTACCTGCTCAACTTTCTCGACCGCACGCTGATCTACATCCTCTTCGCGCCGATCAAAAAAGAGATGTCGTTCAGCGACTTCGAACTCGGCCTGCTCGGCACGACCTCGTTCGTCATCTTTTTCACGCTGCTCGGCATTCCTTTCGGACGCCTTGCCGATCGCAGTTCGAGAAAAAACATGATCGCCGCGGGACTCGCGGTTTGGAGTCTGTTCTCCGGTTTGACTGGATTCGCGACTGGCTTCTGGCCGCTGTTTTTCTGCCGCGTGATGGTTGGTGTCGGCGAAGCGACGTTGGGACCGGCAGCTTTGTCTTTACTAAGCGACTACTTTCCGCCACGCATGCGCGCGACGGTGCAGGCGATCTACGCGTCGGGTGTGACGCTTGGCGCCGGTCTCGCGTTTTTCTTTGGCGGTTGGATCGGACAGTACTTTGGCTGGCGCGTAGCGTTCTATTTTCTCGGTTTTCCGGGTCTACTCGTCGCGGTGCTAGTGTTCTTTTTGCGCGAGGAACGCCGTGGCCGCACGGAAGTGAGCACGGTTAAGTACACGGGCAAGGATTGGAAGATTCTGTTTCGATCCAAGCCGCTACGCTTTCACTATCTTGGATACGCGCTGTTTGGACTGGCAGCGAACAGTCTTTCGATTTGGGGACCGACGTTCATCACACGCGTTCACCGTTACGATCTCGCAACGATCGGTTTCTACGCCGGAATACTGTCGCTGGTTGCGGGCGTGCCGGCGACTGTGCTTGGTGGTTACTTGTCGGATCGTTTGCGGCGTGTTGGACCAGGCGGACGGATGTGGTTGAGTTCGATGGCTGCTTTGTTTGCGATTCCGATCTGGCTGCTGTTGTTGTTCTCCAATAGTGCCGCGACGTTGTTGTTGGCGAATTTTGTTTTGCTCGGGCTGTCGCTTCTGTGGGTTGGACCAGCGATGGCTGACGTGCACGATATCTCCGGTCCGCACCTGCGTGGTCTGGGGATCGGGGTTTTTATCTGCGCTGTTAATCTCACGGCCTATGGCGTGGGCGCGCCACTGATCGGCAAGATCAATGATATCCTCGGCGCAGCAACCAATCCGGGTATGATGAGGTACGGCTACCTGATTAGCCCGCTCGCGTGCGCCCTCGCCGCGTTGCTTCTCTGGCTCGGTAGCCGCAGCATGAACGCAGACAACAGTGACACCAGAAAAACGTAGAATCGACTCTATCGATCTCCTGCGCGGCATCGTGATGGTGATCATGATGCTGGACCATACGCGCGATTTTGTTCATAACGCGGCGCAGGCGTTCGACCCGACCGATCTTTCGCGAACCAATGTTGCACTCTTCTTCACGCGCTGGGTGACTCATTTCTGCGCGCCGGTGTTTGTGTTTCTCGCCGGCACTGGCGCTTATCTACAGATCTCGCGCGGGAAGAGCAAGGCGGATCTGTCGCGTTTTCTCGTCACACGCGGAATCTGGTTGATCGCGCTCGAACTGACCCTCGTAAGATTGGGTGTCACGTTCAGTTTCGACCCGCGAATGCTCGGGTTTCTGCAAGTGATTTGGGTCATCGGCCTGTCGATGATCGTGCTGGCGGCATTGATTCATCTGCCGTTGAAAGTTGTCGGCGGCTTTGGTCTGGCGATGATCGCGTTGCACAACCTGCTCGACGGATATCGCGTGACGAGTTGGCGTGGACCAGGCACTCCGGCGCCGGGTTTTGGCGAGAAGATCTGGATCTTGTTGCACCAGGCGTTTGAGGCGTTTCCCATTGTGGGATTTCCGAGTCCGGTGCTGATCGTGATCTATCCACTCGTGCCGTGGGTCGGTGTGATGGCCGCTGGGTATGCGTTCGGGCGGCTGTACGAGTTGGACGCGCAACGACGCCGGCGTTTGCTTTTGATCGCCGGCGGAACGGCAACGGCGCTTTTCGTCGTTCTGCGCGCGATCAATGTTTATGGCGATCCGTCGGAATGGTCGACGCAGAAGAATGCGCTCTTCACATTCTTGTCGTTCATAAACACGACGAAGTATCCGCCGTCGCTGCTGTTTCTGTTGATGACTCTCGGACCGTCGATCCTCGCTTTGCGTGGTTTCGAAAGTGGAACAGGCAGAGGCTGGCTGCGCGAGTTTTTCGTCACGTTCGGACGCGTGCCGCTATTCTTCTATCTGCTCCAGTGGCCCACCGCGCACGTGATCTCGATCGTGCTGCATGTCGCGTTTGGCAAACCAACCGCATGGTTGTTTCAAACGCCGATCGATTGGACCGGCGCGCAGCCAAACATGGGCTTCAATCTTGTGGTGGTTTACGTCTGCTGGATTGGCGGTGTGCTGTTGCTGTATCCGGTTTGTAAGTGGTTCGCCGGTGTGAAGCAGCGACGGAAGGATTGGTGGCTGTCGTATTTGTAGCCACGGACGAACACAGACAGACACGGACTACGAAGAATCAGAAAAGGTTTTCAGTTCGCGGAACAAGCGCGCGAGATCGGGGGCTTGGTAGTTGGCGTTGAGACCGCTGGGGTTGGGCAAGACCCAAAGCACTGTGTCTCCGATCGTCGCCTCTTGCTGGCCTATAATGGCTTTCGGTTGATTGAACGCCATGCGATACGCGCCCATGCCCAATACCGCCAGCACGCGCGGTTGGTAACGCAGCACCTTCGCCCGCAACTGTTCCCCACCCGCGATTATCTCATCGCGAGTCAGTTGGTCCGCCGTCGCGGTCGTTCGCATGACGACATTAGTGATGCCGTAACCGCTCTTCAGTAGTTCGCGTTCATCGAATGGAGACAGGACCCGATCCGTGAATCCACCCGCATGAAGCGCGGGCCAGAAACGATTGCCGGGCCGCGCGAAATGATGGCCTACCGCGGCGGTGTAGAGTCCGGGATTGATGCCGCAAAAGAGCACGCGCAGGTTCGGAGCGATCACGTCGCGCACCGTCTTCTCGGTCGCTGCGAGGAGTTGCTCCCTGGTCGGTTTCCACGGTTTGGTCACGTGAGGCTAATAGACCTCGAAGTGAGTCTTGCGTACTGTGCTTTGCTTGACCACACGATCGATGACCGAGACTTGCAGTATGTAACGGCCTGGTCCCAAATCGGACATCGGAATCTCGGCGGCATAGGGAAGACGCGTCATATCCGCCACGCCTTCAGTGTTGAGCTTACGCACGGCCGTTGTGATCACTGGCTGGTCGTCGCGCAAAACCTGCACTTGCACCGCCACATCCGGTTTCTGATCCGCCGGCGCCGGCGCCATGTTGTAAACGAAGACGAGAAATCGCAATGTGGAATCGCGTTTGAAACGGTGACTCGCACTCAACACGACCGGACTCGAATCGCTATTCTCAGTAAGGTTGGTCAGGGTTGGCACTCGTTCACCCAAAAGCACGCTACTGATGGTTAACTGCTTCTTCGTGAGATCGGGAACTTCGAGCCACGCGTGCGCACTGCCGACACGGCCACTCTTCTCGTCGCGCGCCGCGGCTCGCACGTTGTAAAGCCCCGGCGGCAACTTCGCCGGATAGTTGAAGATGATGTCGGCGTTATAACCCTTTGTCGCTTCAAGCGTGGGAGCGGTGGTCACGATGCGCTCGAGGAAGCTATCCTGCGCTTTACCCTTCTCGTCGTAGTAAACGCCGCTGAGATCGACAATCGCCTGGATCTTTCCATCCGGTTGCTGGGCGAACGAAATAAACTCGCCGGGAAGACTGATCGAAGTCGAGAGCGTTGATCCTTTTTCGGGAACGTCATAGTAATTGACGCTCATCAGTATCGGTAAGGCGCGCTCCGGATAAGCCGCGGTGATGACATCACGTAAAGTTGCGGCTGCGGTTTTCACCGGCGGAGTCTTTTCGGGTTTCTTCTTTGCCTCGACTGCAGGCTCCGCTGGATCGACGTCAAAGAAACCTTTGCGAACTCTGACGTTGAGTTCGGGACGGCCCACGAGTTTCACTTCCAGTTGCCGGAATCGGCCTGACGTCTCAGCGTCAGGTTTCCATGCGAGCAAATAGTATGACGAGGTCTCTCTGAGCGCCGGCGCGAGTCCCTTTTGGATATCGTTGGTGTTGAAGATCGCTTTGCCGCCTGTATCGACGGCGAGTGCATTTAACGGGTCTTGTGTTGCCGTCAATTCGCCGAAGGTTGAAGTTGCACCGGCGAGCTGGCCACCGGGATCGAAAGACGACTCAGTGCTCGCGTCTTGTAAGGAAGCGACGAGACCGCGAGTATCCATCGAGTAGATCACTACTCCGCTTTTTGCGGCCGCGTTAGTGATGTTGCGCAGCTTGTTCATGACGGTGCTCCGCCGGGTGTCGAGCAGAAAACCGCCCGAAAGAAAGAACACGAGCTTGCGGCCGGGAAGCTTCTGCGCCGAGCGCACGAGAGATTCCAGGCCGGTGAGCGTATTTGTGTTCACCCGCTCGGCCTGGGTTTGAAGCGATTGGGCTCGGCCACGAACGATCTGTCCGGCGGTTAGGCGGTTCAGCCCCGGATTCTGGCGGATCGTCTCGGTGACGAAGTAATCAAACACGACGGTGTCGCCGCGCTCGATGAGCATTGCCTGGTATTCGCTCATCGGTGGCCGGTCAATGTCGCGCACCGCATAATTTCCCGGCATGACCCGCTCGAGCGCCTTCTGTAGCACCATGCGATCGCTGGTGAGTTGCTGGAGAAAACCGATCTGGCCGGTGGCTGACGTGATTGCCGCCTGATCGTTTTGGCCCATCTGCTTGTCGAGGAAAGCGTTGACCACCTTTCTCGCCGCGGCGACCCCTCCCACGTCCATGTGAAAGTCGTCGAGGTAGAAAAAGACGATGCGGCCGCGATCGAGTGGCGCAGGGCGTTTTAAGTTAACGGTTGTGGCGCCACGAGCCGCGGCGAGTTGCGATTCTTCGTCACTGCCGGCGGTGATCTGTTCGAAGGCTTGAATCGGCCGGGGTTTTCCGTCGATACGCAGTTCGAAGTTTTCTTTAGTCAGACCGTTAACAAACCGGCCCTGTTTGTCGAAGACCATCACATCGGTCTGGACGAGTTCGGTGTAAACACGTACAACTTCATCTTGTGATTTTTGCGGCGGTGTTTGGGTCGTTTGCGCTATGACGGTTGACCACGTAAGCAATAAGACAAACGCGCCGAACGTGATCGTGGCGACAAGGCGGCGTTGGGAAGTGGATGGCATAGTGGTAAGCAGGGTTCGACGTAACGGGGAGAACGCAGGGGCTAAATATAGTATGAGAACCAGAAAAAATCGATGACCACGGACATTACCGTACAACTCGACCAGGTTAGCAAGAGCTTTGGCGACTTCACGGCGGTGAAGGAACTGAGCCTGACCGTGCGTGCCGGACGTGTTTTTGGACTGCTCGGCCCGAACGGCGCCGGGAAGACCACGACCATCCGCATGATCGTCAATATTACAGCTCCGGACACCGGCACAATCCAACTCTTCGGAAGCAAGATCGACGCGGCAATTCAGGATCGCATTGGCTACTTACCGGAAGAACGTGGCCTCTATCGCCGGATGAAGATCGCCGATCAACTGCGGTTCTTTGCGCAACTCAAGAATCTGCGTGGTGAGGTCATCGAAAAGAGGATCGACGAATGGCTCGCGCGCGTGAAGCTTCCCGAGTGGAAAAACAAGCGTTCGATGGAACTGTCGAAAGGTATGCAGCAGAAAGTTCAGTTTCTCACCGCCGTGCTTCACGATCCCGATCTGCTGATACTCGACGAACCATTCTCCGGCCTCGATCCGATCAACGTCGAACTGATGAAAGAGATCGTGCTCGATCTCAAACGCGCCGGAAAGACGATCATCTTCTCGACCCACCAGATGGAAGTTGCCGAAAGAATCTGCGACGACATCTGTTTGCTCAATCGTTCGGAGAAAGTCTTCGCCGGTAGTTTGCGCGAGATCAAGAGCAGCTTTGGGCGCAACGCGGTGGCCGTTCGTTGTGAAGGCGGCGACGGTGTGTTGGACGATCCCGCGCTCGTCAGCAAACTCGTGCGCCATGCGGACGAAGCACAGGCACTGCTCGCACAGGGAGCAGACGCGCAGGTTTTACTGCGGCGGCTAATCGATTCGGGCGCCAGGATCGGTAAGTTTGAAATGGTAGAACCGAGTTTGAACGATATCTTCATCACCAAGGTCACCGAACACGCATGACAAAGTTTCTCGCCATACTCAAACGCGAATACATCCAACGCGTCCGCTCCAGGATGTTTATCTTGTCGACGATTTTGTTGCCGGCGGTGATGGCGCTCTTCGGCATCGTGCCGGCGGTGGTTCTGAGTATCGACGCGGGTGGACCGATGCGAGTCGCGGTGATGGACCAGACTGGCAAGATCTACACGCGCCTCGAAGAAGCTTTGGCTAATGACGAACAGCCTGCGGAACCGGCCGATCAACTACGGACCGGCCCGAGAATGCCCGACCGCACGTTTCTGTTGGAGCAGGTTGCTTCGATTGGTTCGGACGCTGACGCACAGCGAGCTCAACTCGACGCGCGTTTGAAGGACAGGCAGATCGATGGCTACCTGATTCTTCCTCCTGATTTCATGCAACAAGGCAAGGCTGAATTTTTCAATAACAACCCGGGGGACGTTATTAGTGGCGGGGTCTTGCGGCGGGCGTTGAACCGCGCTGTTCGAGAACAACGATTAATCGAGGCGAAGGTCGATTCCGATACGCGGCAGGCATTGTTTCAACCAGTGGAACTAAAGTCAGTGGACCTTGGCGCCGCGGGGGAAGAACGTGAGGGGAACAGCATTTTCGTACTCGTTTTCGGCGTCGGCTTCGTCATGTATCTCGCGATTTTGATGTACGGGCAGATTATTCTCGGCGCTGTGATTGAAGAGAAAGAGACGCGCATCGCGGAGATACTGTTTTCGTCGGTGAAGCCGTTCACGTTAATGATGGGAAAGCTGGTTGGTGTTTCGCTGGTGGCGTTGACGCAACTTGCGATTTGGGGCACGGCGTTCACCGCGTTTGCGTTGTATGGAGTGAACTTGCTGAAGGAGCGAGGAATGCCATTAAGCGTTCCCGGCGTTCCGTTTATCTACTACGTTTACTTTGTGCTCTTCTTTCTACTTGGTTACTTCATTTACGCGACGATTTACGCGCTGGTCGGTTCGATGGTGACGACGCCGCAGGAAGGCGGTCAGTTGGCGATGCCGATCATTCTGATACTCGTCGTTAGTTTCTATCTGTTTCTGCCGGTCAGCCGCAGTCCTGATTCGTCGTTTTCGTTTTGGGTGTCGATGATTCCGTTCTCCGCGCCGGTGGCCATGACCGTGCGCATTGTCACGCAGACGCCGCCGTTCTGGCAGATCGCGTTGTCGTTGTTGATTGGGTTTGGGACTGTGATCGCGATCATGTGGATCGCGGCACGGATCTATCGTGTGGGGATGCTGATGTACGGCAAGCGCGCGTCGATACCGGAAGCGTTGCGTTGGGCGCGTCAGGCCTGAAGCAATCCACAGATTTCACAGATTTTTTCTGTGGAATCTGTGGATGGTTTTACTTGTCTACTCTACTGGACCAAGCTGGGCCATGTCTTGCGCGTCGTGACCCGCGCCTGACGGCAGCTTCTTTGTCGACAGGCTGAGTTCGCGTGCAGCCATCTCGATGAACGCCTGCATGTGCGGATCGGTGGGCGCCTGAATGTTGACGTTGATCTCTTTGAAGTAGAACTTTGTGTTGCTGTTTTTAGCGATCTGCTGAGCCTCGGCGTAGATCTTGTCGTAGAGCGATTTGATCTTTCCGGCGTTGAGGTCGCGCAGTTCCAGGCTGAGAACCACTTTGCCGGGAATGACATTTGGCGCACCCGGGAACGCATTGATTCTGCCAACCGTGCCCACCTGACGTCGGTGTCATCTGTGGCTAACCTCCTCCCAAATCAGTGTGTGTTTGGTTTCGCGGAGCAGCAGGGAACCGATGATGAAGGTCAGGGAGGCGATGATAATGGGGTAGTAGAGGCCGGCGTAGATGTTGCCCGTGTTGGCGACGACAGAGAGGCCGATTACGGGGAGAAGGCCGCCAAAGACGCCGTTGCCGATGTGATAGGGCAATGATAGAGAGGTGTAGCGGATCTTGGCCGGAAACGCTTCGACGAGATAAGCCGCGATTGGACCATAGACCATCGTCACGAAGAAGACCTGGATAAAGATCAGTAGGATTAGCTTCCAGGCGGTTGAGGAACTGAGCAGAGTGGAGATGTCCGTGTAAGGCAGGACTTCCTTCGCCGGTTCCAGCACGCCGTTGACTTCAGTCTGCGGCACGAGCGTGATCGCGCCCGTGACCGAATTCGGTTGTGATTTTGCGGTCACGACGTTCGATCCAGCCGCACGTTGCATCGCGTAGTAGATCGGAAAGTATGAAACCGCCGCGAACAGACAGCCGAGCATCATGATCCACTTGCGCCCGATGCGATCGGACAAAGCACCCATGACTACAAACAACGGCATCGCCAACAACAACGCAATCGCCACGATGTACTGCGCGGAACGCCCGTTTACCTTAAGCACAGTTTGTAGATAAAAGAGCGCGTAAAACTGTCCTGTGTACCACACCACACCCTGCCCAGCCGTCGCGCCGAACAGCGAAATGAGCACGCGCTTCAGGTTTTCCCACTTCGTAAACGCCTCGACGAGCGGCCGGCTCGAAGTCATGCCGGCACTCTTGATCTGACTGAAGATCGGCGACTCTTTCATCCGCAAACGAATGTAAAGCGAAACCCCGACGAGAAAGATCGAGATGATGAACGGTATGCGCCAGCCCCACGCGTTGAATGCCTCGCGCGTCATCGAATTTTGGACCACGATGCTCACGACCAGCGAGACGAACAGTCCGAGCGTCGCAGTGATCTGAATGAAACTGGTGTAGAACCCGCGCCGTTCATCTGGCACGTGCTCGGCAACGTAAACCGCAGCTCCGCCGTATTCTCCGCCAAGCGCGAGTCCCTGAAGCACACGAATCAAGAGCAGCATTATCGGGGCTAATATTCCAATGGAAGCGTACGTCGGTAGAAAACCGATCGCCGCGGTCGCGCCACCCATCACTAGCAACGTCACGAGAAACGCGTACTTGCGCCCGACAAGATCGCCGATGCGTCCAAAGAAGAGCGCGCCAAACGGACGCACCACAAACCCGACCGCGAACGTCGACAGATAAGCGATCAGCGCGAGTGTGTCGTTGCCTTCAGGATAGAACAGCGGCGAGATCGTGACGGCGAGACTGCCGAAGATGTAGAAGTCGTACCACTCGATCATGGTGCCGACTGCCGATGCGGTGATTACTTGCCAGATTTTGTAGTCGTGAACTTGGTCGGTTGACGGCATCTTTTGCGATGAGACTATTGGGGCACGGCCGGCAGAACTGCCAGGTCGGCTCGCAACGGACCGAGTTGAGTTGCACACGAAATACGCAGCGGCAGCCGGCGCTTGTCGTCGCTGATCCACATGCGTAGCTGATATTTGTCCGGCTCGGGATCGTCAGTCGTAATCGAGATCGCAATCGCCGGTATGCTCTGGCTTCCTAACTGAATCGTTTCCCGCTTTTGCGCCGTGACGAAAAGCGTCTTGGATTTGTTTTCGACCAGCATCGACACTACGCTCTTACGATTCGGTGTCAGGTTGAAAGTCCGTATCGCGTAAAAGAAGGAAAGATAATCATGCGTGCCGACCGGAACCTCCAGGCGTGGACCCTGATCGCTGGTGGCAGTGCCGGCTTCCTGATTGAACGTCAACGTTTGATTAAACCGGCGGCGTCCCTCTATCAAATTCATGACCGTCCGAAATGGCAGCAACCCTCCCGGCTCGACGTACGAATCGATCTGATCGCGCGCGACAAAAACCTGCGCGAGCGCATTCGTCGTGTGCGCAAACACACTCAGGTTAACACCATCGCGATCGAAATATTTTTGGCGACCTTTCACTTGAAACGACGCGATGCCCATTGGCGTCGGGTTTGGTCCAATGAAGATCTGATAGTTGAGTTGTTCGCCGATTTTGAACGGCCAGTCTCCATTATTCACGGCCGGAGCGACGGTCGGCGCCGGAGTCGGCGCGGGAATCGGACCAGGACGCACTGAAGTGTCTGGCGTAGGTGTTGCGACCGGCACCGGTTTGACGATCTCGGAAGCGGCAAGTTCCGCGCGCAAGTCGCCGTCGCCGATCTCGGCGGTTATTAAAACCGGAACGTGACGCTCGTCGTCGGTGAAGTAGACCTTCACGTTTCGCAGCGATGTGTTACTGACGCGGATTTTAGTGACGATCGTGTTGAAAGAGCCGACGTTGGTGTTGACTGTTTCCCGACCGGTGACTCTCAGTTCGACATTGTATTCGGCGCCTTCGCCCTGCACCGAAAAACTGAAAGCGCCACCGGCTCCGAGCGGCAATGCGCGGGCGCGATAGAACGCCGACAGCATATCGTAAGTGCCCGGAAAGCCTTTTTGTTTAGGCGGGATCGCTTCGTTGCCGGCCGGGCGATTCAAGTCGCGAACTGATTCGTCTGACTTGATTGCGTCGCGAACTGTTTCTTCGGAGCGAAAGGGAAGTCCGGTCAACGGATCGACGTAAGTGGTGTAGTCGTTGTTCACCGCGAGCAGTGCGACGTTGACCACATCCATCGTCTGCACGTGCGCGCGAAGCTGGATCGCGTCGCGATCGAAGTACACGCCGCGGGAGACGATGTGAAACTCAGCGTGCGCCGCGCTGGGGAAAGCGGAGTAAGAAACGTTATAAGTCAGCCGCTCACCGATCTGATACGGCCCCTGGGTAAACGGATGTGCACCGCCGCCGTTCTGTGCAAAAACCGGAAAAATCAGCGCGAGAAGGAGGATTATTAGAGTAGAAATGACCGGGGGTTTCAAACTGAGATTCACCGTCGCAATAATAGGTTCAAATCGAAAACAGGGCAAATAGAACGCGCAAACAACTCCAAGTTTACACGCTACTGGTTTTCGTGAGTTCCGCTCATTGCCTCGTTTGGGCGCGCTCCATTTCACTGGCGATTTCACCCGCGGCGGCGACGGGGTCGGCGGCGGCGGTGATTGGGCGTCCGACGACGAGGTAATCCGCGCCTGCGTTCAACGCTGCTGCTGGTGTCGCGATCCGGCGTTGATCGCCCGCTTCGTTTCCGGCGGGACGTATTCCGGGCGTGACGATTAAAAACTTTGGCCGCGTGACCGTCGCGCGAATCGTGGCCGCTTCCTGAGGTGATGCGACGACGCCATCCACACCCGATTGCTCCGCCAGTTTCACGAGCCGTAACACCGATTCTTCCGGGCTGGAATTAATTCCGATTTGCGAAAGCGTCGCCGCGTCGATGCTTGTGAGCACGCTGACAGCCAGCACTTTCGATCGAATCGTACCCTCGCGCTCGGCAACTTCCGTAACTGCTTCAACCGCGCGCCGCATCATTTCAGCACCACCACTCGCGTGCAACGTGAACAGCGAAACTCCGAGCTGCGCCGCCGAACGCGCCGCGCCCGCCACCTGATGCGGAATGTCGTGAAACTTCAGATCGAGAAACACCTTTGCGCCGGACGCAACGATGTCTTTCACAATCTGTGGACCCGCGAGAGTAAACAGTTGCGATCCGATCTTGAACATGCCCGCCACGTCGCGAAGTTCGTTTACGAGGGCGAGCGCCCGATCGGGTGTTTCGACATCAAGCGCGACTATCAGTTTGTCCAAATTAGCGACTCCTTTCTTTTGTGCGGCAGCCGACGGCTGCGTCAATGTTAGGCAATCCTTCTCGAATCAATATTTGTTCGAGACCTTCGTTGATTTCGCGAGCAATGCCCGGCCCGCGATAGATGAAGCCGGTGTATAACTGAACGAGACTCGCACCGGCGCTGATCTTTTCCCACGCATCCGCGGCGGTGAAAATTCCGCCCACACCTACAATCGGAATCTTTCCGTTGGTTAGCCGATAAAGATCCGTAATCATCCGTGTAGCTCTGTCCCGCAGCGGTGCTCCACTCAGTCCCCCTTCTCCTAACGCTGCAACTCGCGCGCGATCGGTGACCAGATGTTCGCGCGAAACCGTCGTGTTTGTCGCGATGATTCCATCGATCTTCAAACGAACAATCACGTCAACAATCGTTTCCAGATCTTCACTCGTCAAGTCAGGCGAGAGTTTCACCAGCAACGGCATCGGTTGCGCACGCTGATGCGCTTGCTGTAACGCGCGATTGCGTTCCTGCAATGCGCTCAACAACGCGGACAACTGCTCCGACTGTTGTAGCTGACGCAACTGCGGCGTGTTTGGCGAACTGACATTCACTGCAATGTAATCCGCGACGCCATAAACAGTCTCGAAACTCGCCAGGTAATCTTCAGTTGCTTGTTCGAGCGGCGTGATCTTGCTTTTGCCAATGCTTACGCCAAGCACACAGTTAAGCCGCTCGTGCTCGACGCGTTTCACAAACGCCGCCGCGCCTGAGTTGTTGAATCCCGCGCGGTTGATGAGCGCTTTGTCTTCCGGCAAGCGAAACAAACGCGGGCGTGGATTTCCCGGTTGCGCATGAAACGTCACCGTGCCCGCTTCGATAAAACCAAAACCGAGCGCCGCGAGAGCGGGAAGGGCAACGCCGTCTTTATCGAAGCCGGCCGCAAGTCCGACCGGATTCTTAAAGGAGATTCCGAACCGGTCGATAGGAGCGGATCCTTCAGCAGCGTAGCGGCGAGCGACAAAGTCGTTGATGAATTTTGGCCGTAACAACGAAAGAGAATGCAACGCCAATTCGTGAGCGGTCTCAGGCGGGAGACTGAAAAGTAGCCGGCGCACCAGTGAGCGGTAGACCATGTTTCGGTTCTTTGTACTTGGTGCTTAGTGCTTTGTCAAAGTGCAACTTGGAAAAATAAAAGCTTCTTGATAGTATCCCGCGAAATGGATTTCATCGAGAAGGCTCGCATCATGGATGGCCCGCGCATCAATCGCGCGTTGGCGCGTCTGTCGTCCGAAGTGGTCGAGGAAAACCACGGCGCGGGCGACCTGTTTCTCGTCGGCATTCGCCGCCGCGGCGTGCCCCTCGCCGAGCGCATGGCCAACAAGATTGCGGACCTCGAAGGTTATCGGCCGCCCGTCGGCGTGCTCGACATCACGCTTTATCGCGATGACCTCTCGACCGTGGGCGCGAAGCCTGTAGTTAATCGCACGGATCTTCCCGGCGACATCGAGAATCGCAACATCGTTCTCATCGACGACGTGCTTTACACCGGCCGCACCATTCGCGCTGCTCTCGACCAGTTGATCGACTTCGGCCGTCCACGCCGCGTGCAGCTCGCCGTGCTGATCGATCGCGGCAAGGAACATCGCGAATTGCCGATTCAGGCTGACTACATCGGCAAACTCGTGCCGACCAAGAAGAGCGAAATCATCAAAGTGATGCTTCAGGAGTTTGACGAGGAAGAAGGCGTGGTAATCGTCGAGCGGCCGTCAGAAACGGCTTGAGACGAAGCGGCCAATGGCCGCTTTTTTTATGGCTACAGCGCAGACTACTTTTAATCGACGCCACCTTTTAGGTATTCGCGATCTTGACGCCGGGGAGATTGTTCACCTCCTCGACACGGCTGAAACTTTCCGGGACGTCTCAAAACGCGAGATTAAAAAAGTCCCCGCACTGCGCGGCCGCACCGTAATCAATCTCTTTTTCGAATCCTCAACTCGCACGCGCACATCTTTCGAAATCGCCGCGAAGCGGCTCTCCGCGGACGCGGTCAACGTGAGCGTCTCGACATCAAGCGTCACCAAAGGCGAAACATTGCTCGACACCGCGCGCAACCTCGAAGCGATGGCGCCCGATTGCATCGTCATTCGCCACTCGATGGCCGGTGCGCCGCAACATCTCGCGCGCATGTGCAACGCGCCGATCGTGAACGCGGGCGACGGTTCTCACGAACACCCGACACAGGCGCTGCTCGACGCCTTGACGATTCGCGAATACAAAGGCCGGATCGAAGGGTTGAAGGTGGCGATCATCGGCGACATCCTGCATTCGCGCGTCGCTCGTTCGAATATCTACCTGCTCACGAAACTCGGCGCGACGGTCAGCGTCGGCGGTCCGGGCACGCTCGTTCCTGATGAGTTCGCGGGTATCGTCGACAATGGACTAACTATTGAAAAACACTTCGAAGATGCGATCGACGGCGCGGACGTCGTGATGATCCTGCGTATTCAACGCGAACGACAGGACGCCGCGTTCTTTCCGTCGATGCGCGAATACGCGGTCCACTACGGACTACAACCACGACATCTCGATCTAGCCGAGCCGGACGCGATAGTCATGCACCCGGGACCGATGAATCGTGGCGTCGAAATCTCTTCGGAGATAGCAGACAGTAGCCGTTCGCTGATCCTGGACCAGGTGACAAACGGCGTCGCAGTGCGCATGGCTGTGCTCTATTTGCTTGCGGGTGGGAGTCATCATCCGGACGAAGAAGAAAAGAGATGAAGCTACTGATCGCCAACGGATACGTGATCGATCCGGCGCAACAAGTCAACGCCGGAAAAAACCTCCTGATCGAAGATGGCCGCGTCGTCGATCTGCTCGGCTGCTCCGATGAGATTCCAGAGGACGCACACGTTCTCGACGCGACGGGCCTCGTGGTCGCGCCGGGTTTCATCGATCTGCACACACATCTGCGCGAACCGGGTCAGGAGTACAAAGAGACAGTCGCAAGCGGCGCGGCCGCGGCAGTCGCGGGTGGTTGGGCGAGCATTTGTGCGATGCCAAACACTGATCCGATCAACGACAATCCCGCCGTCACTCGTTTCATCATCGACCAGGCCAAGTCAGCAAAACTCGCCAACGTGTTTCCCATCGGCGCGATCACGAAAGGCAGCGGCGGCAAAGAACTCGCCGAGATGGGCGAAATGAAGAATGCCGGGATAGTGGCGGTGTCGGACGACGGCCGGCCGGTGCCGACTTCCGGCATGATGCGACGCGCGATGGAATACGCGCGTGGATTCGATCTTCCGGTGGTCGATCACTGTCAGGATCACTCGTTGAGCGCAGGCGGCGTGATGCACGAAGGCCGTTGGTCGTTGATTCTCGGTCTCAAAGGAATGTCGGCGGCGGCGGAAGACGTTGACGCAGTTCGCGACTGTGTTCTCGCAAAGCTGACTGGCGCCAAAGTTCACATTGCCCACGTTTCAACACGCGGTGCGATCGAAGCCGTGCGGCAAGCCAAAAACGACGGTTTGCAGGTTAGTTGCGAAGTCACGCCGCACCACTGGACACTGACCGATGAAGCGGTTGCGGAGTACGACACAAACACAAAGATGAGCCCGCCGTTGCGCAGCCGCGATCACGTCGACGCGATACTCCAGGCGATGAAAGACGGCACGATCGACGCGATTGCCACCGACCACGCGCCGCATCACCTGGATGAGAAAGGTTTGGAGTTTGACCAGGCGCCGTTTGGCATCACCGGTCTCGAAACCGCCGTGGGCCTCGCGTTTGACCTCGTTCATCAAGGCTTGATCGATCTGGAGCGAGTCGTGGCAATGTGCTCGACGAATCCGGCGCGAATCTTCGGTTTGACCGATCGCGGTTCGCTGAAAAAAGGTTCGCATGCGGACGTAACCATTCTCGATCCGCAACTGGAATGGGTGTTCGACGTCAACCGTTCCAAATCAAAAAGCCGCAACACGCCTTTTCACGGACGCGCAATGCAAGGCGCTGCTGTAGCAACGATCGTGGGCGGCCGGTTGGTCTATCTCCATCCCGACTACACTCGCCTCAACGAACCGCAGCAACGCGGGGCCACCGCCGGTCGCGGATCGAAAAAATAAGCACACTTCCGACAACACAAAATCATTGCCAATCCGGAGACGCGGCTCTAGAATGCTCCGGACCTGTTCCCAAACTAAATATTTCCTAGACCCCTACAACAACACGGAGGTCACGATGAAGAGTAAGCTTGGTAGCCTTACCGGTATTGCCGCACTCGTCATTATGCTGATCGCTCCTGTGTGCGTAGCTGACAAAAGCTCGGCCAGGATCCTAAAGCAACAAGAGCGCTATACCCTGTCCCTGGAGTTGGAGTTCACAAAGAAAGAACAGAACTCACTCGAACACGCCATTTCCGTTCTGTTTGACGTTGGTCCAAACGGATACGCAACCGGATTCCTTGTAGGCAACGGGCTGGTAATGACTGCCTATCACGTGATCTCGGGAAACCTGAGCACTACCAAGAAGGTAATGCTTGGTTTCAAGTCGACCGACGAGCTTGCCGTGAAGGTTTACGTTGACGGCTGCCGGGCGAAAGTGATCAAAGTGGACAAGGAAGCCGATTTGGCTTTGCTCGAGATGTGTCGCAATTCCAAGGACGCGAAAGCTCCAACTTTCCAAACTGCGCCGGTTAAGGACGATAAACTCTTTCTCATCGCAAGACCTCATGGTGACAAAGTGGTGAGCCACGGCAGCTTTTACGGAAACTACATGCTGGGCAATCAGGAATACTGGTCGGTGAAGATCGACAGTCGCGATGGTTTCTCAGGCAGTCCGGTTTACAACTCGAAGGCCGAGGTTGTCGGCGTCTTCAGCGGCTACGATTGGTCGCAAAAACTGGCGCTGATCAGCCCGAGTACGCGGGCGCAAAAACTGCTCGATGCGTACCACGAAGAACTAAACGCCAAGCCAACGCAGCCGTAGCCACAAAAAGCACAAAACGTGTTCGCAAGATACTTGTGCCTCTTTGTGGCTTTAGTCGCGATCCAAATGGTTTCGGAGTGAGCGCTTGAGGTGCTCGCGGTGGACTTCCTTGATCAGGTAAAGCTCGGGGATGTGGATGCCGCGCATTGAGCGTCCGGCGATTTGTGCTGAGACGACAAGATAGTTGGCGAGTTGATTTGCCGCCAATTGCCAGCGCGGCAGCACGCGGTGCTCGAAGTAAAAACCAGCCTCCAGCTTTACCCGCAGTTTCTCATCCGACGACCAGCGCTTCATCGAACTCTGCCCACCGTGATGAAGCACGACCGCCTCGGGCACGAACATCAATTTCCAATCCGTTCTCGTGATCCGCCAGCACCACTCGTTGTCTTCCGAGTACATGTGAAAACGTTCGTCAAAGCCGCCCACTTCGTCGATCATCTGCCGCCGCGCGAGAATTGCAGCGCCGCTGAGCATCGGCACGCAGCGTTGGCGATCGTGATCCCAATGCCGGCCGAGAAGCAGTTCGCCGCGGAGACGATGCGGCAGCAAATAGTAGAGCTTTAATTGTGAAAGGATCGTGTGCCACACGCGCGGCGGATTGAAGAACGCGCTGATTTGCAGCGACCCGTCAGTGTTCAGGATCTTCGGTCCGCACGCTCCGATCTTCGAGTCGGAGAGCATCGTGCGCATCAGCGTATCGATCGTTCCCGGATGAACTTCGGTATCGAGATTGAGCAGGAATACGAAAGGCGATTCGGTCAGCCCGAACGCCTGATTGTTTGCCGCGCCGAAGCCACGATTTTCCGGGTTATTGAAGATCCGTAGTTGCTGGTTGGAATTTAAGAAAGTCCCGGCTTCACTCGCATTTAACCGTGCGAGGCTGTCGTCAGTCGAAGCATTATCGACAATTACGACTTCATAACTTACGCGTGGCGCGGAACTGACAATTGTCTCCACGCACCGCCGCAAAAGATCGCCGCCATTCCAGTT
>DATEHX010000173.1:0-21538 GCA_035279345.1 Pyrinomonadaceae bacterium
TTCGTCGTCATGGCTCGCACGCCAGGCGATACGCTGACTCCGGAAAGAGCGTGGACGTTCTATTTCACCGAGGCGGGCGGCCGCATTTACGGGCTGACCACCGATTCATCGCTGGAGTTTGCCGATCGCATGTCGAACGAAGCGGAGCGTTACATCGAAACGTTGCGTGCGAAGGCTGAACCCATCACCAATAAATAACTGCGTGGGAGAGACACCCGGATGCGACTGAACGAAACGGTTCCCCAAATCTCCTTGTCCGAACTGCTGAGGAAGCTTTCCGAGCTCGGCGGTTCGGACCTCCACATCACGACCGGCTCCCCGCCGCAGATTCGCGTGGACGGACATCTTCGTCCACTCGAGTCGTATCGTGTGCTCACGTCGGCTGACACGAAGCAACTCGCCTATTCGGTTCTCACCGACGCACAGAAGCATCGTTTCGAGGAAAATCTGGAACTGGATTTTTCGTTCGGCGTCAAAGGTTTGTCACGTTTCCGCGCAAACCTCTTCAACCAACGTGGCGCGGTCGGTGCGGTATTCCGCGCCATTCCTTATGAAATCAAGGCATTCGAAGAACTCGGTCTGCCGCCGGTCGTGAAACAACTGTGTGAAAAACCGCGCGGTCTGATTCTGGTTACTGGTCCAACCGGTTCCGGAAAATCCACGACACTCGCGGCCATGATCGACAAGATCAATCGCGATCGTCACGAACACATTCTGACGATCGAGGATCCGATCGAGTTTCTGCACAATCACAAAGGCTGTTTGATCAACCAGCGTGAAGTTAACGCCGACACGCACGGATTTGCTGCTGCGTTGCGTACCGCGTTGCGTCAGGATCCAGACGTGGTGCTCGTCGGCGAAATGCGCGACCTCGAAACAATCGAATCAGCGCTGCGCATCGCTGAAACAGGACACTTAACACTCGCCACGCTGCACACCAACTCAGCAGCCTCAACCATCAACCGTATCATCGACGTCTTCCCTTCCGATCAGCAGGCACAGATTCGCGCGCAACTCTCGTTAGTGCTCGAAGGAATTTTGTGTCAGGCGCTGCTGCCGCGTGCTGAAGGAGCGGGACGCGCGATGGCGCTGGAAATCCTGGTTCCCAACGGCGCTATCCGCAACCTTATTCGCGAAGACAAAGTTCACCAGATCTACTCGATGATGCAAACAGGCCAGGACAAGTACGGCATGCAGACGTTCAACCAGGCACTGTCGACGCTGTATCACAAACGTCAGATTTCTTTGGATACCGCTCTGCAGCGCTCGTCGAACGTCGACGAATTACGCGAGCTGATCGATCGTGGTTCGGGAGTAAACAGCGGTCAGTCGACAAAGCAGCATGCCAGTCCGTATGCGCAAGGACGGCCGATTGGAACGCGACCGAACGTAGGAACCAGATAAGCCACCGGAGCTGATAGCCATGCCAACGTATGTTTTCAAAGGCCGCAACCGATTGAACGAGATCGTTGTCGGCGAGCGCGTCGCTGATAATCGCGAAGCGTTGCGCGCGCTCCTGCGGCGCGAGCAGGTTACGCTTACTTCCGTCAAAGAGAAGGGCCGTGAAATCGGCATTCCCAAAATCGGCGGACGCAAGAAAGTAAAGTCCAAAGACTTGTCGATCTTTACGCGGCAGTTTTCAGTGATGATCGATGCCGGTCTGCCATTGGTCCAGTGTCTCGAGATTCTCGCGCAACAACAGGACAACAAGTACTTCCAGCAGATCCTGTTGCAGGTGCGGCAGGACGTCGAGGAAGGTTCGACGCTCGCCGCGGCGATGGCTCGGCATCCGCGCGTTTTCGATCAGCTTTACGCAAACATGGTGGAGGCGGGCGAAACAGGCGGTATTCTCGATCTGATTCTGCAACGCTTGTCGACCTTTATTGAGAAGATCGTGAAGTTGAAGCGCGACATCATCTCCGCGATGATCTATCCGGCGGCGGTGATCCTGATGGCGATCATCGCGGTGGCGGTGATCATGATCGTAGTTATTCCGCAGTTCCAGCAGATCTTTCTCGGCTTGCTGGGTCCAGGTGAACCACTGCCGTTGCCGACGCGCATCGTGGTTGGAATCAGTAATTTTCTCGCTGGTTGGGGCGGAGCGGCGATACTTTTGGCAGTGATCGGTCTTGCTCTCGGAATTCGTTTCTACTACAAGACGCCGGGCGGCCGAAAGAACATCGATCGGGTGTTGTTGAAGGTTCCCGTCATCGGCGACATCCTGCGCAAGGTTTCCGTGGCCAGGTTTTCGCGCACACTCTCGACGTTGCTCTCCTCGGGCGTGCCAATCCTTCAGTCGTTGGACATCACCGCCAAGACTTCCGGCAACGTGATCATCGAAGAAGCGATCACGAAAGTCCGCGTCGGGGTGGAGCGCGGCGAAAGCTTCGTCGAGCCGCTCAAAGCGACTGAAGTTTTCCCCCACATGGTCGCGCAGATGATCGGCATTGGCGAACAGACCGGCGCCCTCGACGCGATGCTCGGCAAAATCGCCGACTTCTACGAAGCGGAGGTTGATTCCGCGATCGCCAACCTGCTGACACTGATCGAGCCTATGCTGATCGGTTTCCTGGGCGTCACGATCGGTTCGATCGTCATCGCCATGTACCTGCCACTATTCACCCTGATCGGCAAACTCTCGCAGGGTCACTAGAACCACTTTAATTACCAAACTCTTCGGGGGCGGCACTCAGTGGCCGCCCTTTTTCTATGATGGGTGCTTCGACCATGCCAGACTTGCTATAATCCCTCAACCCCCGCTTAACCCCTATTCGCATTCTCCTCTGAAACAGCGAGCAGAATTTTCGCAATAGTATGCCTAAAAGAAAAACTGCCGCCGAACCCTCTCAGATCGGTTCGACGCAAGAACTTACTAACTTAAAAAGTCCGGAGTTGGCGCCGTATTGGCTTTCGGCACTGATCGAATCAGCCGATGACGCAATCGTCAGTAAAACCCTGGACGGCATTATCACGAGTTGGAACAAGGGGGCTGAGCGCATCTTTGGTTTTACGCCGGAAGAAGCCGTCGGCAAATCAATCACGATCATCATTCCTACCGATCATCTCGACGAAGAGAGGGAGATACTGTCGCGACTCCGCGCCGGAGACCGTGTCGACCACTTTGAAACCATCCGGCAGCGTAAAGACGGTACGCTCCTCGAAGTTTCGCTTACGATCTCACCCATAATCGGCCCTAACGGGCAGATCATCGGCGCTTCGAAAATCGCGCGCGACGTTACCGATCAACGTCAGGCGCGCCGTGCGCTCGATGAAGCCACCGAACGGTTGAGAATTGCCCTGGCAGCGGCGAGTCTTGGTGATTGGTCGTGGGATGCGCGAACGGATCTGGTTACCGTTTCCGAAACAGCCGCGCGTATCTTCGGTGTTCCACCAGGAAAACCAATGCCCCGGGAAGAAATGCGCAAGCTGCTGGAAGTCGAAGATCGCGAAAGATCCAGACTTACCGCTGAAACAGCTCTTGCGAACCACACTGATTACGAAATCGAGTATCGACTCAAACGCCCGGATAATTCTGAAACATGGATCTCCACCAAGGGCCGGGGAATCTATGCCGAAGACGGAACTATCATCGGGCAACTTGGTTTCGTTCAGGACATTTCTGCGCGCAAACTCGCCGAAGAGACTCTGCGCGAGCAGGCAGAAGCGCTGCGAACGCTCAACGAGGTAGGCAAAGTAATTTCGGCGGAACTCGATCTGCACAAAACTGTTCAAGCTGTTACCGATGCCGCCACGGAGATCACCGGCGCTCGCTTCGGGTCTTTCTTCTACAATGTCTTAACGGAAGAAGGCGCGTCGTACATGCTCTTCACGATTGCCGGCGTGTCGCGCGAAGCGTTTGCTCACTTCCCTATGCCGCGCGCGACCGATCTCTTTGGTCCAACCTTCCGCGGTGAAGGCGTGGTACGCATAGGCGAGGTGAAAAAAGATCCTCGTTACGGCAAGAACTCTCCTTACTACGGAATGCCCGAAGGCCACCTGCCGGTAACCAGCTATCTCGCCGTGCCGGTCGTATCGCGCTCGGGCGAGGTGCTTGGTGGTCTTTTCTTCGGTCATCCCGAGCCGAATATTTTTACTGACCGTGACGAGATCGTGGTGACGGGTCTTGCTTCGCAAGCGGCCGTGGCGATGGACAATGCGCGTCTTTACGAAACAGCCAAACGGGCCCGCGCCGAAGCCGAAACAGCAGCCGCCGAGAAGGAACGTCTTTATCGGCAAGCCGAAGAATCAAGCCGGTTGAAAGAAGAGTTTCTGGCCACGATCTCACACGAACTGCGCACTCCGTTGAGCGCGATTCTCGGTTGGGCGCGTATGTTGCGCATGGGCACGTTGTCTGAAGAGAACGCGGTCAAAGCGCTTGACACGATTGAACGCAATGCGCGCGCGCAAGCACAACTTGTCGACGACCTGCTTGATGTTTCGCGGATCATCACAGGCAAGTTACGGATGGACGTGCAGCCTGCGGATCCAAACTCGTTCATTGATGCGGCGGTTGAAGCTGTGCGTCCAGCGGCGGAAGCGAAGGGCGTTCGGGTGCAAAAGGTGATCGACACGGGTGCGATCTCGATTCCCGGCGATCCCGTTCGGTTGCAACAAGTCGTCTGGAATTTACTGTCAAACGCGATCAAGTTCACGCCGCGTGGCGGGCGCGTGCAGATTCGTTCCGAACGCGTCAATTCGCATCTCGAGATTGTTGTCAGCGACACGGGTCAGGGTATCTCTCCTGACTTTCTACCCCACGTTTTTGATCGGTTTCGGCAGGCGGATCAAAAGACGAGTCGTCAACATGGTGGCATGGGACTCGGACTGGCGATCGTGCGTCACCTCGTCGAAATGCACGGCGGGACTGTACGTGCGATGAGTGATGGCGAAGGACACGGTTCGACTTTCACAGTCGCGCTGCCGATCAGTCCTGTCTATCGAGTGGATCCGTCCGGTTCACGAGTGCATCCGGCAGCTCGGGATCTGTTGCCGCCGCTGGAGGACGATTGCGCCGATAGTTTGAAAGGTTTGCGAATTCTGGTTGTCGATGACGAAGCCGATACGCGTGAGCTACTGAAGCAGGGGTTGGAATACTGTGGCGCCAAAGTCACTGTCCTGGGAAGTGCTGCTGAAGCGCTCGACACGCTGATGGTCAAAGTACCCGACGTTTTGATCAGTGACATCGGCATGCCGGGAATTGACGGCTATGATCTGATCCGGCAGGTTCGCGGTTTACCTTCCAATCGCGGCGGCAGAGTGCCGGCGATCGCTTTGACTGCCTACACCCGAACCGAAGATCGATTGCAGTCGTTGCGTGCCGGCTACGACATGCACGTGCCGAAACCTGTTGAGCTGGCGGAGCTGGTGGCCGTAGCGGCAACGGTCGTGCGGCGGAAGAATTAACGTCTTGTCGAGTTCTCTTCACTGCAAGTAAGCTTTCGCCCCGTATGAAGCGCTTGCTCCTCGTCATCATAGCCTCGGTCTGCCTTCCCCTACTGAACTTAGAAGCACAAGCTTGCGAGTGTGCTGAACACGGCACGCCCATTTGCGCTGAATACTGGCGCTCCGACGCGGTGTTTGTTGGGAAGCTCGAGAGTATCAAACCTTTGAAAAATCAATGGGACGACGTCTACGAATATGCTGGTTTACATTTTGTAGTTGAGCAAGCATATCGAGGTGTGTCTGGCAAACGCGTCGTCGTCGGTGTACCGAAAAATACTCTTTGCGATCCGAAGTTCAAAACGGGTAAGCGTTACATTATGTACGCCTCGCTCGATAAGCCGACCAATCAACTCTTCACCGGCATGTGTCGCCGGGTAGGATTGGCCGAACACATGCGCCAGGAGGAGATCGACTACCTGCGCAAGGTAACGCACGAGGGAGTTCAGGAGACAATCTCGGGCCGCGTTGTCGAGGACATATATAGGAGTCGGCCAGGGATAAGCGTTCGACTAAAAGGAAACGGAAAAGAGGTTACGACAAAGACAGACAAGGATGGCGGGTTTTTATTCTCATTGCCGGGTCCGGGTTATTACGAAGTACAAGTTTCCGTACCATACACCGCCAGGTTCATTCATCTCTACGAGGACCTCGCGTTTAGCCGCAACACAACCCACCTGCTTTCCACATTCGAGTACTACATAACCCTCGACAAGAACCAGTGTCACTATTTAGAGGTTAATATGTCCGGAACTGATCCAAGCGCCATTGCGACAGTCTCGGGCAATGTAGTGGCGGCAACCGGCGAGCCTGTCAACAAGGGAATGGTCAGTTTGATCAATGTGTAAGACACTGGTGGTGATTACCGCGAAATCCTCAAGCCGGGAGGTTCCTTCGAGTTCGAACTAGTTGCCGAAGGTGAGTATTACCTGGTTTTGAACGAACGCGACAACGTGCCTGAGGAATACTCACCGCATCCCCGTACTTACTATCCAAACGCCGGAAATTCGCATGGCGCAAAAACGATTGTAGTTACTAAGGGCGCCAGTATTGGAAACCTCACGCTACGCGCCAGGCCGCTTCTGAAAGAACGCAGAGTCTCGGGACTTGTTGTTTGGAAGGGTAAGCTTGATTACCCGTACATTGCCGTCTACATAGGCGACGACTACGTTCGCCGAGTCTGGATAAAGGAGAAGAAGAGTTTCGATTTTCTACTTTACGGTGACTTCGACTACAGCATTGAAGTTCGAGATGACTACCCGGAACAGGAGCTTCGTTCCCCACGCCTGAAACTCCCACCGGGAGATGCTACGAACCTGAAATTACAACTTCACCGTCTCAAGCAATAATTCTCCGCTACACTTTGACACTCTAGGTATGCTCACGTATGATGCCTACCGTTTCTAGGTATCACGGTTGCGAGGAGTTTACGTGGCAAAAGACAAGGCCGATCTGTTGCAGGGGACGCTCGATATGCTCATCCTCAAGTCGCTCTCGCTGGGTGAGTTGCACGGCTACGGAATTATCCAGCGCATCCGCCAACTTTCGGATGAAATGCTGAACGTCGAACAGGGCTCGCTCTATCCGGCGCTTTACCGCATCGAGCAAAAGGGTTGGGTCTCGGCGCGTTGGGACGTTCACGAAACCGGCCGCGAAGCGAAGTTCTACAAACTCACCCGCGCGGGACGCAAACAACTCGAAACCCAGGAAGCGAGTTGGGACCGTCTCGTACTCGCCATCACCAAAGTCCGCCAGGCTACCCTATAAGCATTTCGAAGGAATTCCGAGCAATGAAGTGGTTCAACATACTCCGCGATCGACTGCGGGCTCTGCGCCAGCGCGACACCGTCATCGACGACATCGACCGCGAAATGCGTTCGCATCTGGATTTGCAAACCGAGGCAAATATCAAAGCCGGTATGTCGCCGTCGGAAGCGCGTCAGCAGGCGTTACGCAGCTTCGGCAAAGTCGAACGAGCCGTCGATGCGGCCTACGACGTTAAGGGCGGCGGTGTGTTTGAGACCTTGCTGCAGGACGTTCGTTACGGCGCGCGCATGTTGACCAAACACAAAGCTTTCACCGTCGTGGCGGTCATTACGCTCGCGTTGGGTATCGGCGCAAACACTGCGATCTTCTCGGTCGTGAACGAACTGCTACTGCGGCCACTTGTCTATCGCGATGCCGAACGGATCGTGATGTTGTGGGAAGTGAGTCCCGAAGGACGGCGCCAAAACACGACTTCACGCGCTAACTTCCGCGCGTGGCGCGATCAGAGCTCGAGTTTTACGCAACTGGCTGCGTTTACCGATCAACGTTTCAATCTCACGGGCAACGGTGAACCGGAAGAACTGTCGGTGCAAATGGCGACGCCGGAGATATTCAAAGTGCTCGGCGTCGATCCGCTTCTGGGGCGCACGTTTCTGGCCGAAGATGACGGCGCGGGCAAAACACCCGTGGCAGTGCTTAGTTATGCGCTTTGGCAAAGACGTTTTGGCGGACAGCCGAGCGTCGTCGGGCAACCGATCACGCTTAACGGCGAGACGTTCACGATCATCGGCGTGATGCCGGCGAGTTTTCAGTTTCACATCAAACACCGATCGGGCACCGGACGTCCGGCTGAACTTTGGACCATATTGCCGATGCCGATTGGACCAGGCGCAAACGATCGCGGCCGCTTTCTTTCCGTTGTTGCACGTCTGAAGGACGGCGTTGCGGTTGAGCAGGCGGGAGCGGAGTTGCGAACGATCGAAGCGCGTTTGTCGGACGAAGTGCCGCAATTCAACAAAAACTACTCCGCGGAAGTTTTGCCGTTGCGCGAACAGTTCTTCGGAAGCGTGCGGCGTCCGCTTTGGTTGATGCTTGGCGCGGTCGGTTTTGTATTGCTCATCGCGTGTGCCAACGTCGCGAATCTTTTGCTTTCGCTTGCGACATCGCGCGAGAAAGAAATTGCGCTGCGTGCGGCACTCGGCGCGCGTCGCGGACGAATCGTCAGACAGTTGTTGACGGAGAGTTTGTTACTGGCGCTGCTGGGCAGTGCGCTCGGGCTTGGTTTTGCGTGGCTTGGGATCAAAGCACTCGTGGCGATTAGTCCGCGCGATCTGATCAGTTTGCAAAGCGTTGGCCTGAACGTGTCGGTGCTTTTATGGACGTTGGGAGTTTCGTTACTGACGGGAATTATTTTCGGACTCGCACCGGCGTTGCACATCTCGCGTCTTAATCTCAACGATTCGTTGAAAGAGGGTGGGAAGTCGGAGTCAGCGCAAGCGGGTGGGAGCCGTCGTCTGCGTAGCGCGCTGGTGGTTTCGGAGATTGCGCTTGCGGTGGTCTTGCTCGCTAGCGCGGGTTTGTTGATTAAGAGCTTTGTGCGGCTCCAGCAAGTCGATCGCGGCTTCAATACCGACAACATTCTGACGATGGTCGTGCGATTGCCCGACGCAAGCTACAGTAAAGACCCGCAGATTGTGAACTTCTTCGTGCAGGCAATGGAGCAGATCCGATCGCTGCCGGGAGTGCGTTCGGCGGGAGTCATTAATTTTTTGCCGTTGTATGGTGGCCTCGGTTCGGCGACGGGTTTCAAAATTGAAGGACGGCCTGAGCCTCCGCCGGGTCAGGGACCGAGCACCGACGTGCGTGTTGTTGACGCCGGATATTTCGAAACGATGGGCATACCGTTGCTGCGCGGCCGCAACTTCTCGAATCTCGAATTGAGAGAACCCCGGCGCGTGATACTCATCAACGAGGCATTAGCGCGAAAACATTTTGCGAATGAAGATCCGATTGGAAAGCGTCTGGACGTGGCGATGTTTGAGAATCCGATCTGGTGCGAAGTCATCGGCGTCGTTGGCAATGTTCGTTACGACAGCTTGATCGATGAATCGCCGCCGGCGGTCTACTTCGCGCATCCC
The DNA here is from genome assembly GCA_035279345.1 of Pyrinomonadaceae bacterium. Lineage (GTDB taxonomy): Bacteria > Acidobacteriota > Blastocatellia > Pyrinomonadales > Pyrinomonadaceae > PSRF01. Next base: position 9,345 of record DATEHX010000173.1, read on the forward strand.
GATCTTGCCTATTCGTTTATGACTCTCGTGATCCGAACTGACGGGGATCCGGCGTCGATCGCGCCGTCCGTGCAACGTGAAATACGTCAGCTCGATCCGAACCAACCCGTTTCAGACGTACGCACAATGGATCAAGTAATGTCTGAATGGGTGAGTCGTTCGCGTTTCAACACGTTGCTGTTGGGACTCTTTGCGGCACTGGCGACACTGCTCTCCGCGGTCGGAATCTTTGGCGTAATGAACTACTCCGTCGCTCTGCGCACGCGCGAACTCGGCCTGCGCCTCGCAGTCGGCGCGCAGCCGCGCCAGGTTCTGTTGCTGGTTTTGAAACAGGGTCTATTGCTAACGGTTTTTGGCGTAGTAGTCGGCCTGGCAGCATCACTCGCCCTGACTCGCCTACTCTCCGGACTACTCTTCGGTGTAGAAGCATTCGACTTGAGCACATTCACAACCATCTCAATATTACTCACCCTCGTCTCCCTACTCGCCTGCTACCTCCCCGCGCGCCGCGCCATGCGCATCGACCCATTGCGCGCGCTACGTTACGAATAAGGAACCACAGAGTACGCCGATTACCTTCTAAAATCTGTGTAATCTGTGGATGGTTTGTGTGATACGCTTTTGGCCCGATGACCGAGAGAACGGCGGGATCGAAACTTGGCTGGCTCATCGCCGGGAGACTCGTTACCGCACTCCTCCTCAGCGTCTTCGGAACTATTTGGACCAGAGCCGGCGAGCCGCAACAGACGATCAATAAGAGTCTTACTCTCCTCACGATCGTCGCCTGCTTGACAATCGTTTATGCACTTATCTTTCGCCTCTCCAAAAACATCCTCGCACAGGCACGTTTCCAACTCGCCGCGGACGCGCTGCTGATCACCTGGCTCGTTTGGAATTCAGAAGTCATTCAAACCCCCTATATCGCTCTCTATATCGTCGTCATCGCTGTTTCGAGTCTCTTTCTTGGACCACGCGGCGCACTCATCACTTCCGTTGCCTGCGCCGTCGCGTTCACGGCGTGTGCGCTCGCGATCACCGGCGCTCTCGGTCCAACGCATTCGACTAACCTCGTTGCTGGTTCGTTGTCACAAACAATTCAGTGGGTCGGACTCTTCGACGTCGCTTTTTTAGTAGTCGGTCTACTCTCCGCGCGACTCGCCGAACGACAAACGCGTTCCGATGTACGACTCCAGGCCGCCAAACAATCGCTCGCAAACCTGCGCGCCCTGCACGAACGCATCGTTGCTTCAATCCGCTCGGGTCTCGTCACAACCGATCTTGCGGGGCGCATCTACACTTTCAACGCCGCTGCCGAAGAGATAACCGGCTACGAGGAAGGAACCATCCGCGGCGAGGACGCTTCGATACTCTTCGGCGACATCAAGGAACACATCGCCGAGTCGCTACGCGCCCTCCACAACGGAGAAGCCAGTCCACGCTTCGAAACCAATTGCACGACCGCCGAAGGAATGCACCTGCGACTCGGATTCAGCATCTCGCCGCTCTCGTCAGAAGCAGGCGAGACCACCGGCATGGTGATCACGTTTCAGGACCTCACGCAGGTTCGAAGCCTGGAAGAAACTTCGCGCCGCCAGGATCGACTCGCCGCCATCGGCCGCATGGCTGCATCGATCGCGCACGAGATTCGCAATCCACTCGCCGCTATGCGCGGCTCGATCCAGATGTTGCGCTCGGAGATGGACAACGACTCGTCGCAAGCGGAACTGATGGAAATCATCCTGCGCGAATCCGATCGTCTCAATCGCATCATCACGGATTTTCTCAGCTACGCGCGTCCACGTTCGCTCACGCAAGCCCGCGTCGACGTCGGCGATCTACTACATCAAACATTCGCGCTGCTACGGCACAGTCCGGAGATTGGTCCGAATCAAACAGTTGTCGAGGAGTTGCCGCCAGAACCGATCTTCGCCGAAGCTGACGAAGGCCAGTTGAAGCAGGTGTTCTGGAACCTTTCCCGCAACGCGCTGCAAGCGATGCCGCAAGGCGGAACGTTGCGGGCAACGCTCGAAAGAAACTCCGACAACCGGCTGCGCATCGCGTTTTCCGACACCGGACGGGGCATGTCACCGGATCAGGTCGAACATCTGTTCGAGCCTTTTTCGTCGACCACGGGCGGCACCGGCCTGGGGCTATCAATTGTTTATCAAATCATTCGCGATCATGGTGGTACAATCAACGTCCGCAGTCGCGAAGGACAAGGAACAACCATCACGGTTGAGTTACCACTGGCTACGGCCGAAGACGAAGCAGTCGCCGTGGTTAATTAAATTACCCCGACCAAATAGTTTTTATGGCGAATCTTCTGATCGTTGACGACGAACTGGGAATGCGGCAATTCATGACGCATCTCTTCCAACGCGAAGGTCACACTGTGCGCGTCGCCGAGAACGGACAGCGCGCCCTGGAGCAACTGCGTGAAGCAGCGCCCGACCTGATCATCTCGGACATCCGAATGCCCGACATGAACGGCGTGGAGTTGCTGCGCTCCGTACGCGAGTTACTTCCAGACGTGGAAGTGATCATGATGACTGCGTTCGCCAACGTCGACACGGCCCGCGAAGCGTTCCTGCTCGGCGCTTACGATTTCGTCCAGAAACCGTTCGACAACGATCTGCTCAAAGAGACGGTCGCGCGCGCGCTGCAAAAGATTTCGCTTGTAAAAGAGAAAGAAGCGTTACTCGAAGAAAACAAGGCACTCATCCAGGGCCAGCGAACGCGCGGCAAACTCGGCAACATCATCGGCCGCAGCAACCGCATGAATTCGCTTTTCCAGATGATCGAAACGGTTTCGCAGGTGCAATCGACCGTGCTGGTCACCGGCGAATCAGGGACTGGTAAAGAACTCGTCGCGCGCGCGATTCACGACCTGAGCCCACGCGCCGAGAAGCCGTTTGTTTCCGTCAACTGCGGCGCCTTCACTGAGACGCTGCTGGAGTCGGAACTCTTCGGGTACGTCAAAGGTTCTTTCACCGGCGCAAACGCGAATCGCAAAGGTCTCTTCGAAGCAGCAAACAGCGGCACGATCTTTCTCGACGAGATCGGAGAGATGTCGCCCGCTATGCAGGTGAAATTGTTGCGCGTGTTACAGGAACGGAAAGTGCGGCCGGTTGGCGCGACAGAGGAAACAATCGTAGACACGCGCGTGATCGCCGCTACGAATCGCGATCTGGCGAGCATGGTTTCGACTGGAACGTTTCGCGAGGATCTTTACTACCGCATCTCCGTGATTCCGATCGAACTGCCACCGCTGCGCGAACGCTCGGAAGACATCTCGGAACTCGCCACGCACTTTGTCCAGAAATTCTGCGCCCCAACCGGACGCGACCTGTCCATCAGCGAAAATGCGTTGCGCCTGCTGGAACGTTATTCCTGGCCCGGAAACGTGCGCGAACTGGAGCACACGATCGAACGCGCGGTGGCACTCGAAAACACCGGCTCGATCGAACCGGAACGGCTGCCCGAGAAAATCACGAATTACAACCCGTATCGTGTTTCTGAAGCGATGGAGTTTCCCGACGACGGAATCAACCTCACGGCCCACCTGGACCAACTCGAAAAGACCTACGTTCTGGAAGCGCTGCGACGCACTTCCGGAAATCAAACCAACGCCGCCGAACTGCTGCGTCTCTCCGTTCGGTCACTGCGACACCTGCTCGATAAACACGGCGTCCGTGGTCTAACAGCACAGATGCGTGACGAGCGTCGCGCTCCCGAGTCCGCTCCTCGCCGCCGCGTCACCGATCAAGGACCAAGACGGCGTGAAGAAGACAACAGCGGCGAATTCGCCGCCGGCGCCGGCGAGACAAACTAGACCCATCACATAACTCAGTTTTTCTCATTCACACCTGGCTTCAGCCAGGTGCTAAGAGTGCTCGTAAAAACTGGAAACCGTTTAAACGGTTTCCAGTTTAGGGCGACGATGGTGACACCTGGCTGAAGCCAGGTGAGAATTAAAAATAGTACCTGCCGTAAAGCGTCATTAGCCCCCTGCCACAAATTGTCAGAGCCCTTGCTGTTCCTCTTCACCGGGGCAAAATTTCGATCAAAAAAGATCGCTTTTTTGCTCTTTCTAGCGAATTGCCGATTGGCACACTGGTTGTTTTAGCAGACACCGACACTTCGCGCTCTGCGCGGCTCACAGTGACGAAAGCCGGTGGCGCGAGAAACTAGGAACCCCCTATAACTTCTTAAGGAGCACCAAACTCGAAATGAACACCAAACGCCAACAAGGCTTTTCGTTGATCGAACTTCTCATTGTCGTCGCGATTATCGGCATCATCGCCGCCATCGCTATCCCCAACCTGCTCGCTTCCCGCCGTGCCGCGAATGAGGGCTCGTCTCAGTCATCCCTCCGCACACTTCACAGCTCACAGGCTACCTACCAGGCAACCAAAGGTAACGGCGCCTTCGCCGCAGCTCTCACCGACCTCGGCCCAGTAGCGGGCGGCGGCCAGAACTTGATCGACAGCGTGCTCGTCACCGGCACCAAGAGTGGTTATACCTTCACGCTCGTTGGCGTGGGTGGCACCGGCGCGACTGCGACCTTCGGCGCTTACTCAGTTCCCGTAACCAAAACCGGCATTGCTGCCACTGGTACTCGTCGTTTCGGTATCACCGAAGAAGGCGTTATGCGCGGTGACGACGACTTGACCGCGGACCCGAACACGCGCGCGCTCATCAGTGCAATGGCTGCTCTCGGCCAGTAATTAACCATCAACCTTCTTATCACTCCGAGGGTGGAAGTTCGCTTCCACCCTCTTTTTTTGGACCATCATCCTCTGACACATTGCGACACCAGGTGATGCCGCTTTTTGTCAATCGCTGGTCCAACGTGGGCCAAAGTGTTGATTAGCGCACGCTAAAGCTTTGAATGATGTCTGGCACATGCTTTGTAAACATCGCAGTGAACATTAGGGGTCTGTGCGGAGGCGCCCCGACTAAGGAGCAAGTAGTCTCAATGAAAACAGATCGCCAACAAGGCTTTTCCCTGATAGAGCTTCTCATTGTTGTTGCGATTATCGGCATTATTGCCGCCATCGCTATTCCCAGCCTTCTTTCCTCGCGCCGTGCGGCTAACGAGGGATCGGCTCAAGCTTCCTTACGCGCGATTCACAGCGCGCAGGTCGTGTATCAATCAACCACCGGCGCGGGGTCTTACTCGCCAGATCTGGGCACGCTCAATGGACTGAATCTGGTCGACAGTGTTCTTTCCACCGGGACCAAGAGTGGTTACGAATTCCATATCGTCGAGCAAGCCGGCACCGGAGCTAACGCGGTCTTCGGTCTCTATGCCTATCCCGTCCACACAACCGGTATTGCAGCGACAGGCACACGTACTTTCGGCATCACCGAAGTCGGTGTCTTACGTGGTGACACGGATCTGGACATCGTTCCAAGCACGAGAGCAGAGATCAATGCGCTTCCCGCTCTGGGCAACTAGCGATTAAACTCATAGCCGTGGAGACGTCAGAAGTCCTTACTGGAATAGTTAATCGTGCGGAAACCAGAACCGGAACGTTTTGGCGCATCGCTGCTATAGCCCGTAACGCCTTTCGCGAAGCAGTGCGCGATCGCGTGCTGTACAACCTCGTGCTTTTCGTACTGTTGTTAACCGCCGCCGCCATCTTCATCGGCGAGTTGTCGGGCGGGCAGGAACGGAAGATCATCGTAGATCTTGGTCTCAGCGCGATGTTGCTGTTCGGTGTGTTCATCGCGATCTTTGTCGGCGTGGGCCTGGTCTATAAGGAGATCGAACGGCGAACCATCTACGCGATCTTTTCCAAACCCGTCGGACGTGGTGAGTTTCTCGTCGGGAAGTATCTCGGACTTTGTTTGACGTTGCTGGTGAACGTCGTAGTGATGGGACTCGGCATTTCGCTGGCGCTGATCTACGTCAGCCGTGGCTGGGATCCACTGATCATCAATCTCTGGCCGGCAGTCTTTTTGATCTACCTGGAGTTGATGATCCTGACCGGTGTTGCCCTGCTCTTTTCCTCGTTTTCATCCCCCGCACTTTCAGCCCTGCTCACGTTTTTTGTTTTTATCATCGGCCACTTCAGCGCCGATTTGAAGTCTCTTTCGGTTTCGATGGGCAGCACCGCCGCGCGCGGGCTATTCGTCACGCTCTACTACCTGCTGCCAAATCTCGCAAACTACAGTTTCATCACTCCGGCTGCTCACGGTCACTCACCGTCCGCGGGTTTTGTTGCCGCGGTCGGCCTTTATGCGATCGTGTACATCACGGTAATTCTCGCAGCTGCCACGCTCGTATTCAGCCGGCGAAACTTCAAGTGAAACTTCACAGATGATCGATCGCACTAAAACTATCAGCCTCGCAGCGGTCGCGATCATCGGAATAATCGCCACCGTGGCGGTGGCTTGTTTTGTTGATGCGCATCGTCCGCCACCAGATCCCACAGCAGCGGATGAAAGTCTTTATCTCGACCCGACAACAGCAAAGCGGATGAGTCTGAGCTTCAACGGACTGGCGGCGGATTGGTACTGGATGCGGTCGTTGCAATACGTCGGTCAAAAGATCCTGGACCACGAGGCAGACATTGCGTTGGACGATCTAAGCCAGCTCGACCTGAAACTACTAGCGCCGTTGCTGGACAACGCGACCACGCTCGATCCGCAGTTTATGGATCCTTATGAGTACGCCGCTGTCGTGTTACCCGCTATCGACGTGCAGGAAGCGATTCGCATCACGCGCAAAGGCATTGAGGCCAATCCCGATGCGTGGCGGCTTTATCATCAGCTCGGCTACATCTACTGGCAACAAGAGGATTACTCCGCGGCGGCAGAAGTTTATGGACGCGGTGCTCAGCTACCCGACGCGCCGGTCTGGATGCAAGCGATGAAAGCACGCATGGCAGCCGAAGGCGGCAGTCGTGCGACCGCACGCGATATCTACACACACATGTTCGAACAGTCCGCCGATGAAAGCATTAAGGACATGGCGCGGCGCCGGTTGATGCAGCTTGATTCGTGGGATGAACGCGACGCGCTGCGCAAAGTTTTGTCGGCCCACAAGGTGCGCACTGGTCGCTGTCCCGCAAACTGGCGTGAGGTTGAGCAGACGCTGCGTTCGCTGCGCGCTCCGGTGGATGCGTCAGGCGCTCCACTCGATCCTTCAGGCGCAGCTTACGTTTTACAAACCGCCACCTGTGACGTGGAGCTTGGGCCAAACTCGGAGATCATCGTCAAGTAACCATGCCTGCTGTTGAGATCACAAATCTAACGAAGGACTACGAAGTCGGATTTTGGCGCAAACGCAAAGTGCGCGCGCTGGATAACCTCTCGCTGTCGATCGACGACGGTCAAGTCTTTGGCTTTCTCGGCGCGAACGGCGCGGGAAAAACGACGACGCTGAAACTCCTGATGCGTTTGATCTTTCCCACTGCCGGCAGTGCTCGCATTCTCGGGACCGATATTCAGGACGTGCGCATGCACCGTCGCATCGGTTATCTCCCGGAGAATCCGTATTTTTACGATTACCTGACCGCACGCGAGCTACTCGAATATTGCGGTGAACTGTTTGGCTTTTCCGGCGCTGAAAGACGGAAGCGCGCCGCAAATCTGCTCGCGCGCGTCAATCTCGACGAAAAGGATTGGGACACGCAGTTGCGAAAGTTTTCCAAAGGCATGCTTCAGCGTGTGGGCCTGGCTCAGTCACTGGTCAACGATCCGGAGATCGTTTTTCTTGACGAACCGATGAGCGGTCTTGATCCCGTCGGACGCAGAGAAGTGCGCGATCTGATCGCGTCGTTGCGCGACGACGGAAAGACGGTCTTTATGTGTTCGCACATTCTTTCCGATATAGAGGTGCTTTGCGATCGCGTCGCGATTCTCAAACGCGGCCGGTTGGCCCAGGCCGGTTTTCTCGACGAACTGCGGCAGCGCCCGGACGATCCGCATCAGATGGAAGTGATAGCTACCGGTGCCGATGCCGAAACGTTGAAAGAGTATCTGCCCAACGGCGTAATCACTCCGACGCCGAGCGGGCTGCGCGTTGAGATTTCGGCAGAGAATGAGATTGAAGGCGTGCTGGCTGCTTTGCGGAAAGCAGGTGGTAAGGTAGTGTCGGTTCAGCCGGTAAAGCAGTCGCTCGAGGAGTTATTTCTGGAATAGGTAGGACCTATTCCTTAAACTTCACCGCTGCGACTTCCATCTTGATATTCGCGCGGTCGTCGGTATCTTTCATTCCTTCCAACATCATCGACACCGTCATCGTCTTATTCGGCGCGAGCTCCCTCTGACGTGTCGGAATCATAATTACCGTCCGCTCTTTCACCGGTTGGCCCTGGTGGTCCACCACAGCGCCTCTAATTTCCAAACCAACCAATGTCTTGTTGCTCAGATTGCGTACCGTCGTGTTCAAACTCATGACGGTATCACCGAGCGCGCGTTTCGCTTCGGTTGCTTCGGGGTCGTCGAGCACGATCTGCGTTTTGTACTGTTCGAACTCCTGCGAGCCCGCGCGGATCGCGCCTTCGAGTCGTGGGTCGCCACCACCGGACGATCCACCCGCTCGCATCAGCAGGTAAAAGAAGAGTGCAATGACAACCGCCGCGGCCACTGCCACGACGATGATGAGTGTTCTACGCGACTCGGTTTCTTCGAGACGGCGGTCCTGAGCTGCCATAATGGGACAAATTCTACTTGCGTAGCTCGTGGACAATCAATTCTTCAAGCTCATTAAAATCGATCGGCTTGGTAATGTAACTATTGCAGCCCGCCTCGAGCGCCTCGGCGAGAAAGTCAGAAGTGTCGTGTGCGGAAACGGCAATGATGGGCGTTTTCTGACATTTCGGCAGCTTGCGAATCAGGCGCGTAGCCGCCAACCCGTCGATCATCGGCAGGCTGAGGTCCATCAGGATTAGACCAGGGCATTCCGCCTCCGCGACCCTGACCGCCTCTTCGCCGTTCGTGGCTTCCACCACGCGATAACCACTCATCTCCAACAAACGCCTCATCATAAAGCGGTTGTCTTCGGTGTCTTCGACCAGTAATACGGTCACATCCACATCCTGCCCTGTCATTGGTTTCGGTGCTCCACGTCAGGTAATAAGCGGGTCCTGACCTCGCCCGAGTCCTTCCAAGTTATTGATTCTACTGTATCACTAGAATACGCGCGCCTTTTTTGTTAACATCCCGCATCGAAACGCAACACCCAAGGGTCTACGGCCAGCGGTCAAATAGTACACTCGGGGTGGTTGTGAGTTCCCCTCCCCCGGTGGCCCCCAGAAAGAGTTTGTAGAGCGACGACGCGTCCGATGAAGGTATCAATGTCGAAAATGGAAGACAGTGAGACGCTTCAAGACCTCGGGCGAGCTTCAATTCAAATCGTTCATGATCTCAAAAACCAACTCAATGGTCTCAAACTCTATGCCACGTTCCTGCGACGCCGGATCGAAAAGGGGGAACGTCCGGACGACGAGCGGGAAACGATCGCGAAGTTGATGACGGGATTAGACCGGGCGGCGAGTGATTTGGCAACCATCGTCGAATACGGTCGAAAGATTGAGTTGAAAAAGCAGCCGGGGTTTGAGGTGCAGAAGGTGTTACGAACGGCTTGTTCGACCTTCGCCGGCAATGGAAGCGAAATTGTCGTGGATTCGAGTTCAGATTCGCTGCAGGGTAGTTTTGATCCCCTGAAACTGACTGACGCGTTCAAGTGGATCTCCGCTGCGGCGATCAAGAACCGGCTGCCAAACGACGACGGATTGGAAGCAAAACCGGTTTTAGTAAAAGTAGCTGCGGTTGATAATCAGCACGCAATCATCGAGTGGTCCGGTTTACGCAAAATCGATCACGATCCGTTTCATTCGTTTGTCGGTAGTGAAGAGATCAGATTGGCGTTAGCGGCAAAAATTATCGAGGCCCACGGCGGGTCAGCGAAACTCGCGGAAGATCGTTTTGTGGTGCAACTTCCGCTATCAGAATAATCCCCGATTAATAGTGGTTCTTTTGAAGGAGCAAAACTGATGGGCCCTCAAGGCGTGGCGACTTCCAGAGAGGAGCATAAGGTGGAAAACAAAGAGGTGCGGATTCTTGTTGTAGACGACGAGCCAACGATGGCGGATTCTCTGCGGCAGAATTTTATTGAAGAAGGTTATTCGGTAGATACCGCGGCTACCGGAGCGGCTGCCATCGAACTCTTCGATCAAGGTGGACATCATTTGGCGATTTGCGATTTGCAGTTGCCGGACACGGACGGGCTTGAAGTGCTGCGCCACATGAAAGACGCGCGGCCAACCACGGAAGTGATCGTCGTGACGGGATATGGCTCGGTGCAAAAGGCTGTCGAAGCGACGAAGGCCGGGGCTTTTTTCTTCGTCGAAAAGCCTTTTGACTTTGAAGAACTGCAACTGCTTGTCGAAAAGGCACTCGAGCGGCGTGAACTCGTTGCCGAAACGGCAAACATGCGGCGGCAACTTTCAACGCGTGCCGAGTATTTCAATATCATCGGCTCGTCGAAGCCAATGCAAATGATCTACGAAACGATCGAGTCAGTAGCGAAGTCGGATGCTAACGTGCTGATCGTTGGCGAGTCAGGCACGGGCAAGGAGTTGATTGCAAACGCGATTCACTATCAGTCGCTGCGTTCGAAGAAACCGTTCATCAAAGTAAACTGCGCCGCGTTGCCGAAGGAGCTGATCGAGTCGGAATTGTTTGGCCATACGAAAGGCGCCTTCACGGGCGCACACGCGGACAAGGAAGGTTTGGTCCAACACGCCGCCGGCGGCTCATTGATGCTCGACGAAATTGCCGAGATGCCGATCGAGTTGCAACCGAAACTCCTGCGTGTGTTGCAGGAAAGAAGCTATCGCAAGATCGGTTCGGAAAAGACTTACGCCGTTGACTTCCGGCTCGTGTGTTCGACCAATCGCCCGCCCGCGGACGCCATTCGCGATGGACTGCTGCGCGACGACCTCTTTTATCGCATCTCGACGATCACGATTCACGTGCCACCACTACGCGAGCGCAATGAAGATATTCAACTTTTGACTGAGCATTTCCTGCACATGTATGCTCAAAAATACGAACGTCCGATCACGGGTGTTTCGCAAGCGGCGTATCAACGCCTTTTTAGTCATGCCTGGCCGGGCAACGTTCGCGAGTTGCAGAACGTGATCGAGCGCGCGGTATTGTTAGCAAAAGACAAACAGATCGAACCGATCGATCTGCCTTTCGACAACGGCACGGTGCCGGAAGGCACGTCAGCCAACGTTCAGTGGGACGTTCCACCAAACATGACGCTGGAAGACATCGAGCGGCTCGTGATCGAGCGTACGCTCCAGCGCACCGGTGGAAACAAGCAGGCGGCGGCGAATCTGTTGGGCATCTACCGGCCGCGCCTGTATAGCAAGATCAGAAAATACAATATCGATGTGCCGTCACTAGTGTCAGCGTAAGCAAAGCAACCCACAGATTACAGAGACTTTCCGCGTAATCTGTGGATTGCCTTTACTCGTCGCTTAATGTCTACCCGCTTATCCCTCTCTTCCAACAGCATCCGCCTGCGCGGTCTCGACGCACTGCGCGGGATGGCTGCAATGGCGATTGTTCTCTACCACGCGACCGATCAGAGGCAGGCGGCTCTCCCGAACAATTTGTTCTACTATCCAGCGCGGCTGGTCCAACTCGCGAGTTCGCAAGCGTATATCAGCGTCTTTCTGTTCTTTGTGATCTCCGGTTTCTGTATTCACCTGCAATGGGCGCGCGCTCGCGCCGCTGGTGAAGAACCGAATATCAAGTTCGGTGCGTTCTGGAAACGGCGCATCCGCCGTCTTTATCCGCCCTACGTCATCGCGCTCGCGCTTTATCTGTTGCTCACCGCCTGGACCGTCGGTATCGAGGTGACGCGCTTCTTTATTTACGACATCGGCATGCACTTGCTGATGCTTCACAACCTCGACTGGCAAACGGCCTATTCCATCAACGGCATTTTCTGGACGCTCGCGATCGAGGAACAACTTTACCTCGCTTATTTTCTATTGCTGTTCATACGCGTGCGCTGGGGTTGGACCGTAACGCTCGCAGTGTGCCTGCTGGCACGAGCCGGTTGGATGGGCTTGAGTCACGTCGTGTGGCTGAAGACGGGATTCGGTCTTCCCGTACCGGAATCCGCCGCCGCGCACTGGTTTACGTGGGCACTCGGCGCAGTCGCT
>DATEHX010000174.1:0-14622 GCA_035279345.1 Pyrinomonadaceae bacterium
TTTCTAAGGCAATCGTTCTATCCCACGCAGTTTAGTTAAACAACCAGAGTTGAAAGGACACTTTCGTATGAAAGACCGGTCGCGCTCCGTTTACGATTTCGGATTACTAGTGGTGATCGTTTTGGCGGTGGCCCTCGCCACTGTCACTGTCTATTCGCAAAACCAGACTCCCACGCAAACTCCAGCGCCCGGTCCCGCTGCCGCGCAAACTCCACGAGCAACTCCCAGCCCGAGTCCAACGCCGACGCCAGTCAACTGGTCCACCGATCCGATGCTCAAGCGTTTTGTCTTTCGCAGCATCGGACCAGCCAGCATGGGCGGGCGCATCGACGACATCGCGGTGGCCGAACAGAATCCCTACATCATCTACGTCGCGTTTGCGACGAACGGCCTTTGGAAGTCGACAAACAACGGCACGACTTTCACGCCCGTCTTCGACACGTACGGCACCCACTCGATCGGCGACGTCGCGATTGCGCCTTCCGATCCAAACATCGTCTGGGTCGGAACCGGCGAAGCCAACAACCGCCAGAGCTCGAGTTTTGGCGACGGCATTTACAAATCCACCGACGGCGGCAAGACGTTCACAAAGATGGGTCTCGAAGATTCGCAAACAATCGCGCGCATCGTGATCGATCCGAAAGATCCAAACACGGTCTACGCCGCGGTGTTGGGCCATCTCTTCGGAGCAAACAAGGAACGCGGTGTTTACAAGACCACTGACGGCGGACGCAGTTGGACCAACGTGAAGTTCATCGACGAAGACACCGGCTTCACAGACCTCGCGATGGACGCCTCAGACAGCAAGATTCTCTACGCCGCTTCGTATCAGCGGCGCCGCACCAACTCGGGTTTCAACGGCGGTGGCCCAGGCAGCGGAATCTGGAAAACGATCGACGCCGGCAAGACGTGGAAGAAACTTGAAGGCGGCGGTTTACCCGAAGGACTTCTCGGCCGCATCGGTCTGGACGTTTCGCGTTCGAACCCCAACATTCTTTATGCGCAGATGGAAGTCGGCACGAGCACCGGAACCGGCGGCGAAGAACCCGTGGCCGGTCAAACAGCGCCGAGTCCGAGTCCTTCGCCAAGCGCTTCGCCTTCGCCAAGTCCGTCTGCTTCGCCCACGCCAGGCCCGCCCGATCCAAAGAAATCGGGCGTGTGGCGGTCGGATGACAAAGGCCGCACTTGGCGCATCGTCAGCAACGAAAACAATCGCCCGATGTACTACAGCCAGATTCGCGTCGATCCGCGGAACCCGGAAAATGTTTACGTCGGCGGTCTGAACTTCAGTAAGTCAACTGACGGCGGTAAGACTTTTCGTTCGCTGCAAGCGGGCATCGCGCACAGCGACAACCACGCGATCTGGGTCAATCCCGCCAACGGCGATCACCTGCTCGTCGGCAACGACGGCGGTTTGAACGTCAGTTACGATCAGGGCGCGACGTGGGAGTTCGTCAACACGATTCCCGCCGCGCAGTTCTACGCGATCGGCGTCGACATGCGAAAACCTTACTACGTTTACGGTGGTCTGCAGGACAACGGATCGTGGGGTGGACCAAGCCAGACGAGAAGTCAGCAGGCTGGAATCACCAACGCGGATTGGTTTCGCGTCGGCGGCGGCGATGGTTTCTACACGCAGATCGATCCGACCGACTACAACATCGTTTACGCGGAGTCGCAGGGTGGCGCGATGCAACGTCTCGATCTGCGCACCGGACGCAGCGTGAGTATTCGTCCGCGCGGCCTGCCACGCGGTGGTCGCGGACGAGGTGGACAAGGCGGCGGTGCTGCTCCGGCGGCGAGTCCATCGCCCGAAGCATCGCCCGGAGCTTCGCCCGAGGCGTCGCCCACGCCTGATGCACAAGCGCAACTCGCCGCTTTCGCAGCGGCGCAGGGCATCGGCGGTTTCGGCGGCGGCGCGAACCAGCCGTCGAACGTCGTTCCCACGCCGGGACCAAACGAAAGCTATCGTTTCTACTGGAACACGCCGATCCATCTCTCGCCGCACAATCCGCGCGTAGTTTGGGCGGGCGGTAATCGCCTGTTCCGCTCGATGGATCGTGGTGACACCTGGACCGCGACGATCGATCTCAGCAAACAGATCGATCGCAACACGTTGCCGATCATGGGCGTGCCCGGGGACAAGCCGATGGCTTCCAAGCACGACGGCTACACCGGCTACGGTTACGTCGTGACGGTCGCGGAGTCGCCGAAGGTGCCCGGCATTCTTTGGGTCGGAACTGACGACGGCAACGTGCAGGTCAGCAAGGACGGCGGCGCGACCTGGACCAACGTGGCGAAGAACGTTCCCGGCATCGGCGACACTTATCACATCTCGCGTGTCGAGCCGTCGCGCTACGATGCGGGCACGTGTTATCTCGCTGTCGATGGTCATCGTTGGGACGATCTGAAGCCGTATCTCTTCGTCACGCGTGATTACGGCGCCACGTGGGCGCCGATCGTCAGCAACCTGCCCAAGTGGGGCACGGTCAACGTCGTGCGCGAGGATCCGAAGAACAAGGATCTGCTGTACGTCGGCACCGAGTATGGTTTGTACATCTCGCTGAACGCCGGCGGGGAGTGGAAGCCGTTCATGTCCGGCATGCCGGTGATGCGCGTCGACGACATCCTGGTCCATCCACGCGACAACGATCTGATCGTCGGCACGCACGGGCGCGGCATATTCATTCTCGACGACATCACGCCGTTGCAACAGTTGTCGGCGCAAAAAGTGCTGGACACTGAAGTCCATCTGTTTGACGTCAGGCCGGGAACGATCTGGATGAATGATCCACGTCTCGGCCGTTACTGGGGCGGCGCGAAACTCTTCCGCGGCGCCAATCCCGCGCCCGGCACGGCGATCAGCTATTACTTGAAATCCGCGCCGTCAGGCGACGTGAAGATCACGATCGCGGATTACACCGGCAAGGTCGTGCGCAACATCACCGGCACGAAGGAAGTTGGTTTGAACAGAATGCAGTTTAATCTGCGCGGCGATCCGCCTCCGCGTCCGACAGGTGGCGGTGGCTTTGGCGGCGGTGGTGGAGGCGGCGGCGGAGGCGGAGGCGGCTTCGGCAACATCTTTACGCAAGGTCTGCCGCTTGAAGCCGGTACTTACAATCTGAAACTGACGGTCAACGGTAAGGACTACACGACGAAAGTGGTCATCGAAAACGACCCCGGCTTTTAACCACAGATTCCACAGATTAGTTAGACTGAATCTGCGTAATCTGTGGATTACACCATGCGCGCAATCACACACTTCAAATAGTAGGTCTCGGGCATCCCCAGCAACACGGGATGATCCGAGGCCTGCATGCGTTTTTCGATCACCTGCACGCGACGGTGCGCGTCGTTCGCCGCCTGGTCAGTAATCTGTAGAAACAAATCTTCCGAAACGTGATACGAGCACGTGCAGGTAATCAGCACGCCGTTCGGGTTGAGTAGTTTCAATGCGCGCAAGTTGATCTCTTTGTACCCGCGCACCGCTGATTTCAAACTGGCGCGATTCTTCGCGAAGGCCGGCGGGTCAAGCACGATCACATCGAAACGATCTCCACGAGTTTCAAATTCACGCAGCGCGTCGAAAACGTTTGCTTCGCGAAACTCGACATTCGTCAGATTGTTGAGTTCGGCGTTGTGTTTTGCGGCTGCGACAGCGTCTGCAGAGATGTCGATGCCGATCACCTCTTCGCAAACGCTCGCGAGGTGCAACGCAAACGCACCGTTGAACGTGAAGCAGTCGAGCGCGCGTCCGCGATTGGTGGTCTGCGCGGCTGCGCGTGCGGCGAGCCGGTTCTCGCGTTGATCGAGAAACGATCCGGTCTTCTGTCCGGCACCCGGTGAAACCACGAAACGCAATCCGTGTTGCAGAATCTCAAACTCGTCAGGTGCTTCGCCGTAAACTGTCGCCGCGATCAGCGGCAAACCTTCGAGTTCACGCACGCGTGCATCGTTGCGCTCGATCACCGCGCGCGGCTGAAACTCCTCGATCAGTATTTCCGTGAACATGTGTTTAAGCTTCTCCGTGCCCTGCGATAACGTTTGCAACACGAGCACGTCGTTGTAACGATCGACGATCAACGACGGCAGCAAGTCGCCTTCGGAATAAATCAAGCGGTACGCATTCGTATCGTCAGAAATATGGCGTCGCGAAGCGGCGTCGAGAATCCGGCGGCGCCACCACTCGCGATCGATCTCGTCGTTTGTTTGTGTCAGAAACCTGAGCGCGATCTGCGATGCGGCACTGTAAAAAGCCTGGCCGATGAAGTTGCCGCGTTCGTCTTTAACGGCCACAACCGAACCGCCTTCCGCGTCGACATCGACTACGTCGCTCCGGTAGATCCACAGATGTCCATGCCGTACGCGATCCGCCCCGCGCTTGTTGACTCTCACTGTTTGCATCGACGCCATGTTATCCGGCGAGCGTGTTAATTGCGACCGTGAATTACGGTGTGTTAGGCTTCGCGTGTCCTCGATCGACCATGGCTACCAAAACAAAAGACGAGCGGCGCGAGCGGTTTGAAACGCCATCGGGTATCCAGCTTCCAGTTGATTTCAATCCCGAAAATACCGGCCCCGTAGACTACGAAGAAGACCTCGGCGCGCCGGGCGATTTCCCCTACACGCGCGGCATTTACCGGAACATGTATCGCGGGCGGCTCTGGACCATGCGCCAGTACGCGGGCTACGCGACCGCTGAAGAATCGAACGCTCGTTACAAGTATCTTTTGGCGCACGGCACGACCGGGCTCTCGGTCGCTTTCGACTTGCCGACGCAGATCGGCCTCGACTCTGACGATTCACTCTCACTCGGCGAGGTTGGCAAAGTCGGTGTCGCGATCGATTCGCTCGACGACATGGAGCGGCTTTTCGAGGACATTCCACTCGGCGAAGTCTCCACGTCGATGACCATCAACTCGACCGCCGCGATCCTGCTTTCGCTTTATCTCGCGGTTGCGCGCAAGCAGAACGTTTCGTTCGACAAAGTAAGAGGCACGATTCAGAACGATATTCTCAAGGAGTACATCGCGCGCGGCACTTACATTTATCCGCCGCAGCCGTCACTGCGTTTGGTGACGGACACGTTTGCTTACTGCGCGCGCGAAGTGCCCAACTGGAACACGATCTCGATCAGTGGTTATCACATTCGCGAAGCGGGTTCGACGGCGGTGCAGGAAGTTGCGTTTACGCTTGCGGACGGCATCACCTACATCGAAGCGGCGCTCGCCGCGGGTCTTGCGGTTGACGATTTCGCTCCGCGTATTTCGTTCTTCTTCAACGCGCACAACAATCTGCTCGAAGAGATCGCGAAGTTTCGTGCGGCGCGGCGTTTGTGGGCGCGCATCATGCGCGAACGATTCGACGCGCGCGATCCGCGTTCGCTGATGCTTCGTTTCCACACGCAGACCGCAGGTTCTTCGTTGACCGCGCAACAACCGGACGTGAACGTTGTGCGTACGACGATTCAGGCGCTGGCGGCGGTGTTGGGCGGAACGCAGTCGTTACACACAAACTCGATGGACGAAGCGCTCGGGTTGCCGACAGAAGCCGCGGCGCGGGTGGCCTTGCGAACACAGCAGGTGATTGCCAACGAGTCGGGGATTGCGGATACGGCTGATCCGTTAGCCGGATCGTATGCGATTGAAGAGTTAACGGAACAAGTCGAGAAACTGGCGCGTGAGTACCTCGAAAAGATCGACGCGATGGGCGGAATGCTGCGCGCGATCGAGACGGGTTACGTGCAACGCGAGATTCAGGAGTCGGCTTATCGTTACCAGCGCGCGATCGAGTCGCAGGAAGAGATCGTGGTCGGTGTGAATCGTTTTCAGATCGAAGCAGAAGTGCCCGTGCCGTTGTTGAAGATGGACGAACAACTCGAACGAGGCCAGGTGGAACGGGTGCGTGCGTTGCGTGCGCGTCGCGATGGAGAGGCAGTAGAGTCGGCGCTGAGCAAGCTCGAAGAAGCTGCAAAGACGAGCGAAAACTTGTTACCGCGAATACTCGAATGCGTTGAGTCGTATGCGACGGTCGGCGAGATCAGTAATCGACTGCGACGCGTTTGGGGTGAGTACCGCGAGACGTCAACGTTGTAGAAGAATTCTCCCGCAAAGGCGCAAAGGCGCAAAGAAAAGAGCTTGATTTGGTTTTCCTTTGCGTCTTTACGCCTTTGCGGGAACCTGGTTTTGAAATATGAACAGACGAGATTTCACTAAACTGGTCGGCTTGAGCAGCCTGCTGGTCGGCTGCGATGGTGTTTCCGCGTTGGCGCGCAAACCCGCGCCGCAGTTTTCCATCACGATGGACGACTTCTTTTGGCAGAACCCGTTGAAGCTGACGGGCGCCGAACGCAATCAGTCGATCCTTCAAACACTCGACAAGCACTCAATCAAAGCCGCTTTATTCGTTATTGGTAAGAACATCGAAGCAGACGAAGGCAAACAGCTTCTCACTGCCTGGGACCGCGCCGGTCACATGCTGGCCAATCACACCTACTCGCATACAAACCTCAACGCGCCCGACGCAGACGTGAAGGCGTACCAGGACGACATCCTGCGCGCTGAGGCTCTACTGAAAGACTTTCCGCGTTTCCGTAAGTACCTCCGCTTTCCGTTCCTCAAGGAAGGCGACACGGTCGCGAAGCGCGATGCGATACGCGCGTTTCTCGCGGAACATGATTACCGCAACGGTCACGTCACGATCGACGCTTCCGATTGGTACGTCGATCAACGACTGACCGCCCGTCTGCAAGGTATTCCGTCAGCGAATGTGAAACCGTATCGCGATTACTATCTCGAACACATGTGGTCGCGTGCGCAGTACTACAACACGCTGGCGCAGCGCGTGCTTGGTTATCAACCCAAACACACGGTGCTGGTGCACTTCAATCTGCTCAACGCGCTTTTCCTTGACGATCTGATCGCGATGTTCAAGTCGAAAGGCTGGCAGCCGATCGACGCAGAGGAAGCATTCGCGGATCCGGTTTTTGCATCCAAGCCAAACGTCATCCCCGCCGGCGAGAGCCTCATCTGGTCCCTCGCCAAAGAGAAAGGAACACTCGCGAAGTCGCTTCGTTATCCGGGCGAAGACAGCAGGTACGAAGACTCGCGAATGAAAAAGTTAGGACTATGAAAATAAAACTCCCACTGCTCGCCTGCATCTCGGTTCTGCTCGCGAGTATCGCT
Source organism: Pyrinomonadaceae bacterium (assembly GCA_035279345.1). GTDB lineage: Bacteria > Acidobacteriota > Blastocatellia > Pyrinomonadales > Pyrinomonadaceae > PSRF01. Next base: position 7,185 of record DATEHX010000174.1, read on the forward strand.
AACGCCCAAACCCAGGATAACTCGTGGCTGCGATACACCGTCAAAGGCGAAGAGTTTTCCGTGACCTTACCGGTGGAACCCTCGATGAAGACTTCTGACGCGTTTATAGTGCGGCTGAAGAAGAGTCGTTTAGAACGGGTAATCGAAGCGAAAGACGGCGATCTGGTTTATAGAATTTACGTTTACGAAAACCCGAAACCGCGCCAGTCATTGAAGGAATTCATCGCCGAACAAACCGAGAGGTCCGATCTGAACCTCACTTTTGAACGCGATTTGACCGTCGGTAAGTTTGCCGGTCAGCAGTATTCATCGCACGATCGCGACTTTCCTTCTACGGAGCAATACTTTGCGACGGAGGGACGCTTGTATCGATTCGTCGTTCGCGGCGCGATCGCCGGCCACGCAGGCGTGCAGCCGTTCTTTGCCTCAGTCATGTTGGGAAAGAAGCAGGAAGGCGTCGAAGTCATTGAAGGCGGAATGGCGGCGGACACCGAGCAAAGGATTTTCACGGGAAAGCAAGTTGATACGAAGGCGCGGCTGATCAGCAAGCCCGAGCCTGTTTACACTGCCGCGGCCAGAAATCACGCCGTATACGGTACGGTAATCTTGAAAGTGGTATTTGCATCTTCAGGAAAGGTCACGAACATTCGAGTGGTCCAGGGCCTGCCTGACGGATTAACTGAAAGGGCCATCGGGGCGGCGAGGAAGATTAAATTCGTTCCGGCCAGCCGAGAAGGAAAATTCGTCTCGATGTGGATGCAACTGGAGTACAACTTCAACCTGTACTGACATGAAAACAAAACTCCTCCTCATCACCTGCATTCTGATTCTGTTCGCCAGCGCGGTTAACGCGCAAAAGCCGGACGCCGCTGTGCGTGTCTCATGGCAGCAATACAAGGTCGGCGGCGAAGGGTTTTCTGTTGCGTTTCCGATTTTGCCGGCAATGCACCTAACCCAAAAATGGTTGGAGGGAGACAAAAAACCTCGCCGGGAAGTGTTGCTGGGATCGTATGCGGACAGCGTCGTCTACACTGTGTACGTGTTGGAAAATTCCAACTCGCGAGTGTCGCTGGAAGATTTTATTGGCGCGCAGACCAGTTCCGGTTTGGCGTGGAAGGTTAATAGCGGACGTGACGTCAGTCGCGAAGGGCTTTCCGGCAAATCCTTTCTTTCTACCGTTCCACAGGATGGCATGGTCCAGTTCTTCGCCAGTGAAGACCGTCTCTATGAGTTTCGAGCGTTCGGTGCGTCGCCGGAAGACCCGAGGATGACGAAATTCTTTTCTTCGGTGTCATTCGGCAAAGCGAAGAATGCGGTTGAAGTCAAAGAAGGTTCGGGACTGCCGTATGACTCAGGAGTTCAAGAAGAACGACCCGAAAAGCAATTACGCCATGGAGCGTTCGCGGGCAAAGACGTTAACCAGAAGGTACGGCTCGCGATGAAACCCGAGCCGAGCTATACAGAGGATGCGCGGCAGAACCTCATCGCCGGAACGGTCGTTTTGAAGTGCATCTTTAGATACGATGGTAGTGTGACGGACATCAGGACTGTTTCAGGTCTGCCCTATGGTCTAACGCAGAAGGCGATCGAAGCTGCGCGCCGGATCAGATTTATTCCCGCCATCAAGGACGGAAAGCACGTCTCGATGTGGATGCAACTCGAGTACAACTTCAATCTCTATTGATGGCGCATCTACTCGAAGTCAACGATCTGCGAAAAGTCTCAGCCGAAGCTCCGATTCTGGTGTGAGAGCGTTATAATGCTTTAGATCATTCATTCTGAGCCGAGATGATTACATCCGTCCGATTTCAAAACTTTAAGGCGTTGCGAGATGTTACGCTGCCATTAGGTCGGTTTACGTTAATTGTAGGACCAAACGGTAGCGGCAAGAGCACAGCGATGCAGGCATTTCAGTTCGTTTTGGGTGAGACACCTAAGTCTCTTCAAGACTGGAGCACGCATGGATCATCGCAGAGTTCAGTAAAGGTTCACGTTACTTGGCTCGAGGATGGTAATGAGTACGTGACCGGTGCAGTATTAACGAATGCAAGCAGCTTCACAGAGTATCCGTCGGAGACTGATCCGGTCAAATTCTATGCCGGCAAGCTCCGCAATTATTTGAAGAGCTTCAGAATATTCTCCTTCGACGCTAGCGCTATCGCTGCCGCTGTCGACACTTCTCCTCATCCACAACTCGGAGAGGACGGCTCGAATTTAGCAGCTGTATTGGACGCCTTAAGGGATACGCACCCTGAACGGTTTGAGGCGTTGAACCAGGAATTGAATAGATGGCTGCCGGAGTTTGATCGCATTTTGTTCGAGACACCTGCCAAAGGAAGAAAAAGCTTCCTGGTTCGTACCTCGGTGGGTCATCATCGTCTGCGGGCAAGCTCGCTCTCTCAGGGCGTGCTTTTTGCTCTTGCATTTCTCGCTTTGGCCTATCTACCGGAGCCCCCATCCATTGTTTGTTTCGAAGAGCCAGATCGCGGTATTCATCCAAGATTGCTGGTCGACATTCGAGATGCAATGTACCGTCTAGCATTCCCAGAGAACTACGGAGAGGAACGTGAGCCGGTCCAAGTGATTGCCACTACTCATTCACCTTATCTCCTGGACCTTTACAAAGAGCATCCGGAACAAATCGTAATCGCTCACAAGAATGAGAAGGGCGTACACTTCGAGCGCTTGTCCGAAAAACCACATCTGAATGAAATCTTAGAAGGGGCGCCTCTCGGAGATATTTGGTTTAGCGGTATTCTCGGAGGGGTTCCATCCGCCCCATGAAAATAGCCGTTGTAAGCGAGTCGCCAGCTGATGAGGCCGCAGTTAAGATTTTAGTGGATGCAATACTTGGGCACGAGACCGAATTAGTGATAGGAGCTCGTTTGCGTCCCCACGGTTGGCCTCACGTCCTAACTGTCTTACCTTCGATCATTACGGCCTTACATTATCGTGCTGAAGCCGACGGACTAGCAGTTGTCGTTGATTCTGATGATTCTCCTCTTCATGATACTGCTCACGATCAGGCGGCGGGGAACTATTCTGACTGTCGATTGTGTCGGCTTCGTTCTTTGCTAGCCCTTTCGCTTAGTAGACTCAATCCTGTAGCCAATCGTTCACCTCTACAGACCGCAATCGGAATTGCTGTTCCAGCAATTGAGGCTTGGTACCGTTGTGGTACGGATCCGCATGTAATGGAAGCTACGTGGAACCGTCGATTGCAAGGCGAACGGATTACCTATGACCGACGGTCGTTGAAAATTGATGTTTATGGATCGGATCAGCCAAGTCTTGCGACAAGCACAACGCTGGCCATCGAGGCGGCAGCTCGACTCGGGAATAATCTTGAACTCCTGGAACAATTCTTCCCGTTAGGATTTGGCTGTTTTATCTGCGACGTGCGGACTTGGCGCATATAGCATGCATCTACTCGAAGTCAACGATCTGCGAACGCATTTCCCAACACGCGCGGGATTGGTGCGCGCGGTTGAGGGTGTGAGTTTTTATCTCGATCGGGGTGAGTTGCTGGGATTGGTCGGCGAGTCTGGTTGCGGCAAATCGATGACGGCGCTCTCGGTCATGCGGCTCGTTGCGCCGCCCGGAAAGATCGTTAGTGGCGAGATTCTTTTTGACGGCAAAGACCTGCTGAAACTCTCCGACGCCGAGATGCGGCAGATGCGCGGCGACGACATCGCGATGATCTTTCAAGATCCGATGACGTCGCTCAATCCGGTTTACACTGTCGGCGAACAGATTGCCGAAGCACTGCGGCTGCATCGCAAGATGTCGCGCAAAGAGGCGCGGCAGGCGACGATCGAAGCGATGCGCGAAGTCGCGATTCCCGATCCCGCGCGCCGTATCAACGATTATCCACACCAGCTCTCGGGCGGCATGCGACAGCGCGTGATGATCGCGATGGCGTTGGCGTGTAATCCGAAGTTGTTGATTGCCGACGAACCGACGACCGCGCTCGACGTAACGATTCAAGCGCAGATTCTGGAGTTGTTAGATGAACTGCGAAAGCAACGCGACCTCGCCGTGCTTTTGATCACGCACGATCTCGGCGTGGTCGCTGAGGTCGCGGATCGCGTCGCCGTGATGTACACGGGCCGCATCGTCGAAGAGTCGCCGGTGGAAGAACTGTTTGCGCGTCCGAAGCATCCGTACACTGAAGGCTTGTTGCGTTCGGTGCCGAAGCTAACTGGTGAGGATGTGATCAAGAAGGAACGGCTGGAGACGATTGAGGGTGTCGTTCCGAGTCCGACAGACTTGCCGCCCGGTTGTCACTTCGCGCCGCGTTGTCCGCATCGAATGCCGCGTTGCACGGCAGAAGACATTCCGCTTTATCAGCTCGACGGCGGCGTGCAGGTGCGTTGCGTGCTTTATGATCTGGCGGCTGCGGTAACGGCAGACAAGCAGGATCGGGATTTTAGGAATCAGTGATGGAGCAGGTTCAGGTTCAGGAGCAAGAACGGATCAATCCAATAACGCGCGAGACGCTCGTGAGCGTTCGCGGACTCGTGAAGCATTTTCCGGTTGAAGGCTCTGACGACGTGGTTCGCGCTGTGGACGGCGTGTCGTTCGACATCCTCGCGGGCGAGACGTTGGGACTGGTCGGCGAATCGGGTTGCGGCAAATCAACCGTCGGACGCTGTGTGTTGCGCCTGATCGAACCGACCGCCGGTCAAATCACGTTTGCCGGTCAGGACGTACTCTCGCTCGACAAGAAGCGCTTGCGGCAGCTTCGCCGCGAGATGCAGATCATCTTTCAGGATCCTTATGCGTCACTGAATCCGCGCATGAAAGTCGGCGACATCATTGCCGAGCCGCTGGTGATTCATAACACGGGCAAACCGAGCGATCGCAACGATCAGGTCGCGGGTTTGTTGAAGCGCGTCGGACTCGATCCGGATTACCGGAATCGTTACCCGCACGAGTTCTCCGGTGGTCAACGGCAACGCATCGGGGTCGCGCGCGCACTCGCGCTCAATCCCAAGTTGATCGTTGCTGACGAACCTGTTTCCGCACTCGACGTCTCGGTTCAGGCACAAGTCGTGAACCTGTTGCAGGAACTTCAGGAAGAGTTCAAACTAACTTACCTGTTCATCTCGCACGGTCTCGCGGTTGTCGAACATATCTCGACGCGCGTGGCGGTGATGTATCTGGGTCGCATCGTCGAGATCGCCGATGCCGCTGAGTTGTATGCGCAGCCGTTGCATCCATACACGCAAGCTTTACTATCTGCTATACCGATTCCCGATCCGCGGCAGAAGCGTAAACGAATCATCTTGCAGGGCGACGTTCCGACGCCGATCAATCCGCCGTCAGGTTGCCGTTTTCGCACTCGCTGTCCACTCGCGATCGAAGAGTGTGCGCAGATCGATCCGGAGTTGCGTGAAGTGTCGCCCGGTCATCACGTCGCGTGCATACGCGTTCCTGGTTGGGCTGAAGCGCCTTCACGATTTTGAAACCTTGATCCATTTAACGGCGTATCAAACGAATCCAACAACATCTCTCATAGGAGACTAACTAATGAGTGCTCCCCAGGATCCTAACTTCCAAACACCACCGCCATCGCCCGAACCAGAACCAAAAGCTCCGCGCGCTACCGAACTGCGGCCACTCGCGATCGGAGTCTTTGTGCTGGGTCTGATTTTCGTGGTGGGTGCGGCTGTAAAGCTGGTTTCAGGTGGATTCGGCACCGGCGCTGCGCTGTGTTTTTTCGGCCTCGTGATCCTGGCGCTGAGTTTTATTCGGCGGCCGCTGGTTGCCGATGCAGAGCGCCCGATGTCGTGGTTCGAAAAGGTTACCGGAATCTTCTATGAACCGGCGCGTGTGTTTCGCAATCTGCGCGTTTATCCGTATTGGGTCGGCGCGTTTCTTGCCGTCTGGGTTTTAACTACGATCTATTCGACCGCTTTCGTTCAACGAATCACTCCCGAGCGCATCGTCGATCATACGGTGGAAAAGATCTCGCAAATGGGGCCGCCGTTTGCGCCGCCACCGGAAGCAATCGAAAGGATCAAAGCCGATCAGTTAGAGGCGCTGAAGAATCCGGCCCAACGCGTCGGCGGCATACTGAAGTCCGCGGTCAGTATTTTTATATTCAGTGGACTGATTCCAGCAGCACTGATATTCCTCGCCGTGCTGGTGTTTGGTGGACGAATCAACTTCTGGCAATCGCTCTCAGTAGTCTTCTATTCTGCACTTCCGGTCATCGCTATTCAAAAAATCCTCGGGCTTGTGATTCTTTACTTGAAAGCGCCTGAGGACTTGCACCCGATACTCAACCAGGAAACGACACTACAGGACAATCTCGGTATCCTGCTTTCGCCCGCTGAGCATCCGGTGCTGTTTGTGATGGCGAGTTTTATCGGCCTGACTTCGTTCTACTGGCTGTGGTTGCGCGCGAAAGGCATTCATTACGCAGGAACGCGCGTCAGCAAAGGTCAGGGTTGGGGCGTAGCGATTACGATGTGGGTGTTGCTGTTGTTGTTCGTGGTGATCATCACCGCGTTGTTCCCGGGCTTTATTTCGTAGACGACTTTCGCCACAAAGAGGCACAAGAAGCACAAAAGGCACAAGAAAGGTAGACATGTGGCGGGCTACTTTTCTCTTGCTTCTTGTGCCTCTTGTGCTTCTTGTGCCTCTTGTGCTTTTTGTGCCTCTTTGTGGCTACTCGTAGCGCAGCGATTCGATTGGGTCGAGACGCGCTGCTTTCCACGCTGGCCAGAGGCCGAAGATGAGGCCGATGCCGACGCTGGCGATCAGCCCGCCGATGGGAGCCCAAAGCGGCACGTACGACGGCAGTAACAAGCGCAGCAGCAGCGTCAATCCCCAACCAATCGACAGACCAACAATCCCGCCGAGACCGGTCAACGTCGCCGCTTCAATTAAAAACTGCCACATGATGTCGCTGCGCTTGGCGCCGATTGCTTTGCGCACGCCGATCTCGCGCGTGCGTTCCGTGACCGAGACGAGCATGATGTTCATCACGCCGATTCCGCCCACCATCAAGCCAACCGACGAGATCACGACCATCGCGATCGCGAGACCCGCGGTGATTGAACGGAAGTTGTCGAGAATACTTTCCGACGTTTCCATGCCGAAGTTGTCGTTTGCGGCAAACGGAACCTGACGCCGCACGCGCAACAGATCGCGCACCTGGTCCTTGGCTGCTTCCATCATGCCGGGGCGCCCGACCGCGAGAATGTAGATGTCGTCAGCGTTTGGTTTCAGTTTCTGGGCCACGTTGAACGGCACGTAGATGACGTTGTTCTGATCGTCGCTGCCGCCACCGATGAGAAACTGTTCGCGTTTCTCGAGCATGCCGACAACACGAAACTCCGTCGGGCCGATCTTGATCGTCTGGCCCACCGGCGAACCGAGCTTGAAAAAGTCGTCGGCGACTTTCGAACCAACAACACAAACTTCCTGC
>DATEHX010000175.1:0-14381 GCA_035279345.1 Pyrinomonadaceae bacterium
GTAGCCACGCAACACGCGTCTCCGATCGCGCGATTCAATTACTGACTCAGGCTGCGCTTCAACTCTTGGTTCGGCTTGAAATTCCGGCGCAATCATCGACGGAAAGCGAACGGTGAACGTCGAGCCCTGATTCTCACCCGCACTCTCAACCCACACAGCGCCGCCGTGCAACTCCACCAGATGACGCACAATCGCGAGCCCCAGCCCCAGTCCACCGTAAGTTCTCGTGGTCGAACCATCCGCCTGGCGAAAACGCTCAAACACGTATGGCAGAAAATCAGAATTGATACCCAGGCCCGTGTCGCTTACGACGACCTCGACGTGCGAGTTGATGCGTTGCAGTTTCACCTGCACCAGCCCGCCGTGGCGATTGAACTTAACGCCGTTCGACAGCAGGTTCCACACGATTTGCTGCAACCGCTCGCGATCTCCAAAGATCGGACCAGTGTTTGACTCGAACTGCACTTGCAGCTTGACGCCTTTTGCTTCAGCCGTGGGCCGAATACTCTCAACCGCCGCTTGAACGACTGACTCCAGTTCACATGCCGCAAACTCGAGCCGGAGTTTGCCGGTGATGATGCGCGAGACTTCGAGCAGATCGTTGATGAGTTGGCATTGTGAGTTTGCGTTGCGCGCGATCGTCTCGATCGCCTGCCGTCGTTTGCGCGGCGCGATCTCGTCGTGCAGTAACAGATCCGACCAGCCCATGATCGCAGTCAACGGCGTGCGCAGTTCGTGCGAGAGGGTAGAAAGAAACTCATCCTTGACGCGGTTCGCTGCTTCGGCTTCAAGTCGCGCTTCTTTCTCACGCTTCAATGCCAGACGGCGCTCAGTTGCATCGTGAGCCATGCCGCGAACGATCGGGGTCTCAACGCCTTCAGTGCGCAACGTGTTGTAATACTCCCAGAGCCGCGTCTCGCCGGTCGCGGTGCGCACTTTCATCACGCCGCGCGCGGAGCCCTCGGTCTTCATTGTGTGCAGGTACCTGTCAAACTCCTCGCGATACTCAGGCAACAGGCTATCGCGAATCTGCATGCCGACAATCGCTTCCACGGGATAGCCCAGCACACGTGCCGCCCACGGATTGCACGAGAGCACCTTGCCTTCGAGATCGTGAGTGCAGATCAGCTCGTGACTGTTATCGACAAGATCGCGATAACGATCTTCGCTGATCCGCAGTGCTGTTTCTGCTTTTTTACGTTCGGTGATGTCGTGGGCGAGGACGAACTCCGCTGCTCGGCCGCCGAAGTTCAGACGATTGGAAGTGATCTCGACGTTGATGATCGTGCCGTCCTTCTTGCGGTGCCGCCACTCGCCGGCTTGATGGACCTCGGGATTGCCCGAGTCGATATAGTCAGACAGCAACTGCACGTCTTCCGGCGGACGAATGTCTTTGATCGTCATCTCGAGAAACTCTTCGCGCGAGTAACCGTAGTGACGAATCGCGGCGTTGTTCACAGCCAGGAAACGCAGCGTCAACAGATCGTAGACCCACATCGCCTGCGGGTTTGATTCAAACAACAAACGATATTGCGCTTCTGACTCACGCAGCGCTTCTTCAATTCGTTTCGCAACCGATACGTCGAGCACGAGCGACAGCACCGAGATCAACTTCCCGTTTGCGTCGTACAGGGCTGAGTTGTACCACTCGCAATGAAGAATGTTTTCGAGTTTGGTGTAGTTGCGATTGCGCGAGATGTTGTTTTGTTCCTGGCCCTGGTTCTGAAGTAACCCGACCTGGTTCACGCCCTCGATGTCTTCCAGAACAACAAACTTCCAATCGCTGAAATGTTTGCCGAGTACCTCTTCCGCCTTCCAACCGAACAGACGCTGCGCCGCGGGCGACCAGCGCAAAATACGAAATTCATTGTCCCATTCGATCACCGCGAGCGGTGTGTTTTCAACGTGGAAAGCGAGCCTTTTGTGATCGTCGAGAGCCGAAGCCTCGACGACCTTGCGATCGGTAACGTCGCGAATGATTGCGACGCCGCCAATCACTTCACCATTTTCGTCATGCCGCGGCGAATAGTAACCGTCGAAGTAACCTTGTTTGCCTTCGATCGCAAACAGGCGATTGTCGGCGACGACACTGCGGCCGGCGAGTGCTTCGCGATAGAACTTGTCTTCGCCGGTTTCCTGCAGACAGGGAAACAGTTCGAACGCGCATTGACCAAGCACGTCCTCGCGCTTCACTCCGGAAATACGTTCCATCGCTCGATTCCAGGTCGTGTAACGGAAGTCGCGATCGAACGCGAGGATACCGTCGACGTTGGCTTCGAGGAGGCATTTGAGGAACAGGTGTTCTTGAGGTTCTTCCGACATCTTGGCTTATTTCTACTTAGGCGCTACTTTATCACCCATGAGACACTTCAAACCACTAGCCTCCGTCGCTCTCGTTGTGCTCGTCCTCGCGTGCTCGCAAATCGCGGTTGCGCAATCCGGCCAACAGTCCCCGAGGCAATACACGATCGAGCAATTTATGAACACCGTCCGGATCGGCGGCAGCTCATTCTCCGCGGACGAGAAGTCGATCCTGTTTCACAATAACAAGTCAGGCATCTTCAACGTCTATTCGGTCGCGGTCACGGGTGGCGAAGCGGCGCAACTGACGAACTCAACGAAAGAGAGCACGTTTGCGTTGTCTTATTTCCCAAACGACGCGCGCATTCTCTACACGTACGATCGCGGCGGTAACGAGAACAGCCATCTCTACCTGCGCGAGTTAAACGGCACGGAGCGCGACCTGACGCCCGGGGAGAAAACGAAGGCAAACTTTCTCGGCTGGAGTCACGATCGCAAGTCGTTTTTCTTCTCGACTAACGAACGCGACCCACGCTTTTTTGACATCTACGAGATGCCCATCGACACGTTTAAGCCCGCGCTGGTTTACAAAGACGAGACCGGTCTCGATTTCGGCGACATTTCCAACGACAAAAAGTTCATTGCGTTCGAGAAGAGTGGCGGTTCGCAAGCAGACTCTGACGTCTATCTCTACAACGTCGCCACCAAAGAACTGAAGAACATCACTACGCACACTGGCGACGTTGCGAACAGCGCGCAGACTTTCGACATCGACTCGAAGTCTCTCTACTTCCTCACTGACGCAGGCAGTGAGTTCAGATATGTCTCTCGTTACAACCTCGCGACCGGCAAGACAGAAGTCGTCGAAAAAGCGCCGTGGGATTTCTCTTACACTTACTTCTCGCGCAACGGAAAGTATCGCGTCACCGCGATCAACGAAGACGCGCGCACGAGGATCAATATCTACGAGCAGGCGACCGGCAAACTCGTCGATCTGCCAAAGCTGCCGAACGCGGACATCACCGGCGTGAACATCTCGCCGAGTGAAAAGTTGATGGCGTTTTATCTCAACGGCGATCGCAGCCCCAGCAATCTTTACGTTTATAACTTCGCCACGAAGAAAGCGACTAAGCTGACTGACAGTTTGAATCCCGAGATCAACACCGACGATCTGGTTGATTCGCAGGTGATTCGTTACAAGTCGTTTGACGGGGTCGAGATTCCCTCGATCCTTTACAAACCGAAGAATGCAAGCGCGCAAAACAAAGTTCCCGCTTTGTTAATGATTCACGGTGGACCAGGCGGACAGACGCGCGTTGGCTACAGTCCGGTGGTGCAGTATCTGGTGAACCACGGTTACGTGATCCTCGGCGTCAACAATCGCGGCTCGAGCGGTTACGGCAAAACGTTTTTCGCGGCCGATGATGGCAAGCATGGACGCGAACCGTTGTGGGATTGCGTCGAGGCGAAGAAGTATCTCGCTTCGCTCGGCTACGTCGACGAAAAGAAGATCGGAATCATGGGTGGTTCTTACGGCGGCTACATGGTCCTCGCGGCGCTCGCGTTCAAGCCCGAGGAGTTTGCCGTTGGTGTCGATCTGTTTGGCGTCTCAAATTGGGTGCGCACGTTGACATCCATTCCGCCTTACTGGGAGTCGTTTCGCAAGTCGCTCTATAAAGAGATTGGCGATCCGAACACGGAGCTCGAGAACCTGCGCGCGGTGTCGCCGCTGTTTCACGCTGACAAGATCGTGAAGCCGTTAATTGTCTTGCAGGGCGCTAACGATCCGCGCGTGATCAAACCGGAGTCAGACGAGATCGTCGACAACATCAAGAAGCGCAACGGCGTGGTCGAATACGTTCTCTTCGATAACGAAGGTCACGGCTTCACGAAGAAAGCCAACGAGATTCGTGCATACAAAGCGATTCTCGATTTCGTCGATCGCTACTTAAAGACAGGATTTCAGAATTCACAACAGTCAACCAACAAATGACATCCTGTTCATTCTGGAATCCTGTCCACGTGCCTCCCCGGTGTAGTACGCCGAGTAAGCCAATCTGCGCGTCCTTCGCAACGTCAGTCACCGGCGAGCTAGCGGCTGGCCGCGACGACTTTTGACGGCAGATTGGCTCTTCGACCGGCGGGGGACGCTGCTCGTTACCCTCCTTTGTTGAAATGCGGGGGAAACTTCTTGAAATGCGGGGAAACCTATTTATTGCGGAAGATGGTACTTATTCTTCTACCGTCGTGGTCCATGTAGGTTGCAAAGAGATGGTGATACTTGAATAAAGCGATGACACGCAAGGCAGGGTGAAGCGCCTCATTTTTGATTGGTCTACATGATTAAGGTTCGAACGTGTAGGTGATCGTTCCTTCGGTCGTGCGGCGGCTCAGTGTTTCGGGAGCGAAGATTGATTTCATTGCGGCCTCGCTGGCCGCGCCGCGTAGTAACCAATCCGCGCCGGAAGCCTGGGCCTTGATAACTTGTCCGGTTCTGTTAACACTCACGCGCACGACCACTGTGCCGGGAATTGCTTCCTGACCATTGAGTGGAGCCTCTGCGTTCGGTAGCGAGCGCACCTTGCCTTCGAGTTCTTTACCGACAACTGGCGTTCCTTTTTGGACCGTTCTCGCAGGAGGTGGAGCGGCGGTTACCGTTGGTTGGACCGGTGCCGGTGTTTTGAAGAGTCCGGCGATGTAAGACCCAGCCACAAGTGAGGCGATTAGTGTGACGATGATGATCATCCAGAACAACACCGGCGACGTTGATTGTGGTTGTGAAATCACCGGCGGTGGTTCTGGTCCATCAAAGTCGACGAGTGGCACGATGTGATGAGCGCAGTAAGAAATCAGATCGCTGTAGACAGCGTTGCACTTTGGGCAGCGCTTGCGGCCGGAACGGCGTGGCAGTTCTTGCGCGGCAGCTAGTGCCGGCTCTTGCGTATCAGCTAGTGCAGGCTCTTGCGTGGAAATTCGCGCAAGCTCTTGCGTGAAAGTTCGCGCTTCGATTTCAGTACCCGACGGTTCAGTTGGCGATTCTGGTTCTGGCTGTGTCGGTTCGGCCGGGAAGTCGTGTTGCGGATCTGGTGGCGGAGCAGGTATCTCCGGCTGTGGTTCCGGCGGTGTGGCCGGCAGTTCGGGTTGCGGCGTCGACGGTTCAACCGGGATTTCCGGCTGAGGTTCACGCTCGGCAGATGCAAGCCACGGCTGCGAGTCGTGTTGTGGCTCAATGGACTGAGGGCGAAAGATGTTTGGACCATCCGGAACATCGCTTTGCGCTTGTTCGGCGATCCGCTGCTTCAAACCTGTAATCCAGCGCCTGCTTCGTTCTTCCTCGGAAACGGTGGTTGATCTTTCAGCTTCTGACCCGATTGTTGTGGCAGACCTTATTGAAGGTGTTTGCGGGCGAGCCCTTGTGCTGGTGATGGGAGTTCGACTCGGTTTGTTCGTGAGCACCTCGAGCGCTTCGGTGGCGCCTCTTCGTTGCGCCCAATCGATTGCATTGAGTCCGAGATTATCTCGCAACTGCGGATCGGCGCCCGCGTCCAGCAGCAGCGGAATGAGATGCGTGTGACCGAAGATTGTCGCGAGGATGAGAGCGGTTTGGCCGCCGCCGGTGCGTTCGTTGACGTCGGCTCCGGTAGCCAGCACAGCCTTAACCGCACCTGCGTCGCCGGAAGTTACCGCTTGCGTTAACGGAACAAAGCTCAAAACAAGAGTCCCTTCAGATATTGCCGGGGACTCTTAGTTTACGGGCGATTGCGAAAAAGGCGAAATCCATCCACCGATTACACAGATTTACGGTTGCAGCAATGGTGGCGGTGCGAAGGCCGGGTTGAAACCGAGTGCTGCGGGGAATTGAGTGCTCGTTGGCCGCACGCCCGTTCGCACCCACAGATCGATAGCGCCCACTGCCGTCAGGATTTGTGGCCCGGTGAAATTGCAGTGTCCGTTTGCGTTCGTGTAGGTCTGGAAGAGCAAGTCTTCTTTGTTTGCCGACGCAATCAGTTCGGCGTAAGACGCTTCGTTTGAAACTACGACGAGCGGATCGATCGCCGTGTGCAGTGTCAACACCGGATTGCGAATCTTGCCGTTGTAGTCGGTGTTGTTGCGAACGTAGTTGCGTGCCCTTGGCTCTGCGGTGATATTACGGCGCGCGTTCATCTGTGCGAGCCAGCCGTCGACAACCGGCGCCGGCAAGCCGAGTCCGGCGAGATAGGTTTTTTCCGCTGTGGTCAGACTGTAGTTGTGATCGAGGTTCTGAACGTATGGTCCACCGGCGCGCCGCTGTAGTTCGGCGCGTGCTTCGGTGAGAAAGAAGAAGTCAGTCAGCACCCAGCCCGGATAAAACGCAGGTGGTGGAGGCGGCGTGATGCCGCGGCCCGGAGTGCCCGCAACGAGCCGAATGAATTCAAACGCGGGAAAGTTTGCCGGGTTGGCGAGTTCGGGTCCGAGTTTAGCAACGACCTCAGTGTCGAAGTTGATATCGTTTCTGACTTCGCCGACAGTGCCCCACGCTGGTGGAACTCCGAACACGACGTCGTAAGCGAGATATGCAGGCAGACCGTTGTCCCAAACGCTGGTAGCTCCCGCGCCGACAGCGCACAGGCAGAGCGCGCCGTCGAAGATCCCGTTGAATTGTTCCATGCTCTTGAAAGCGCCGACCGTGCCGACTGAAGCTGCCCAAAGGATCGTGCGATCGGGTTTGGCAATGTGGCCGCGGAAGTAGACTGCGAGATTTTTCGTGTCCTGAATGCTGTCTCCGATGGCCCAACCGTTGTCTTTGAACGCGGTGCCCGCGAGAGCGAAGCCTTGTGCGAGCAACGGGGCTTCGAGTGCGGCGTTGGGCGCGATGTCGGCGTTGCGATTATCGACCTCGCCGGGATGATCGGCTTTGTCGCGATAGCCGTGCGCGAAGACGAGCAGTGTGCCGTTCCAGTTATCGGGAACGCGAATGCGAAACGGCGCTCCGTGAAGTTCGCCCGCGAGATCGAGCGGCGCGAATGGACGTGCGTTAGTCGACGGTGACGCGGGGATTAGCGTGAGAGAGACGAAAAGAACGACGCTCAGCGCGACGAGCGTTCTCGCGGTGGTTTTCATGTCAATTGTCCCTTTTTGTTGAGATTGGGGGACCGCAGACTATCACCAACACGAGTGTGCGGCAAGAGGTAATCCACAGATTACACAGAACCTTAATCTGCGTAATTTGTGGATTACTGGTTGACGATCGCTTTGACGCGGTTGTGCTTTAAGAGGGTGACGATGCCGGCGCGGCGGTACCAGACGCCGTCGCGAGTGCGCCAGACTTCATCTGCGTCGATCTTGCCGCCGGTGGTCAACAGGATCACCGGCTTGCCGCCCTTACCCATGCCTGGACCACTCGTGGAAACCGGCGCGACTGTCGTGCGCGAATGTGACGTCGCGGTGCGTTCGGCGAAGGGTTTCGGTGCCGGCGAGGGCTCGGCGTTCTCAACCGGAGGCGATGAAACGATCGCGACGTGCGGAGGCGTAGGATATGGCGTCGCCGTGCTTACGCTTGCCACAGGCGGAATCTCAGCCACGTCTTTCGCACGCGAATTCAAACCGTAGTAAACAGAGAATCCTGCCAGACCGAGCGCCAAGCCCACCGCCGCGGTTATCGCCGTGCCCTTCTTTCGAGAACCCTTCTTCGATCCAGACGAACCTTTCTTCGATCCAGACGCGCGCTTCTTTTTCGCCGGCGCCGGTGCGGTTGCGGACTCGATCTCCGCGTCGTCCACGACCACGAGCGGTGTATTATCGAAGTCGCAGCGTACGTCAGTTTCGGGATAGATGAAGAGGCATTGGGGGCAGCGTTTCATAGCCGTCAAATCCGTTGGTTTGACGAAGACGTTCGAAACCTTAAAACTTGAAAGGCTTCTTTAGGATTCGACCAGTCTTCTTGAGGATTGAGCCGACCTTCGAGTCGTCTTTTTTGGACTCTTGGGTGGGCTTTGGTTGAGTGATGGAAGTCTTGGAAGTTTTAGCTTTACTAGCCGGCTGAGTTGTGGGTTTTTCAGGTTTTACTTCTTCTTTGGTGACGGGAGCCGCGCTGTTCGCTTCTGTCGGCGGCGGTGGCGGTTCGGGTGTCGGATTCGCCTCTACTGGAGCGGCGAGCTTTGACGCTGGCAACGTCACGGATGGCACATTGACGGGCGCTGTCGGAGAAACGCCGCGCTGAGTAGAAACAAAATAGACGAGCGAAAGGACGGTCGCGAGAATGAGTGCGGCCATTGCCGGAAACGTTCGGTGCCGCCAGTGAGCTTTGGCCGCCACAGGCGCGGGCACGTCGACAGGCGCGAGCGCATGCAGATTTGGCAGAGATCGCGAGTCAAAAACGAGCAGTGCGCCGTCCATATCACAGAGACTTTGGTCGTCTTCGTAAATAAACTCACACTGCGGGCACCGTTTCATCGCGCTCTCCTGGAAATCGGGCAGTACTGTGTAATTAATGGGGCCTGCGGAGAAGAAACCGCGTGAGTAGTCCGCAGGCTCCAAGAGTACACCGTCAGGGGTGTGAAAAACAATGATTATCTGCGTAATCCGTGGATGGCTTTTCTAGAGGTAACGCTCCTTTAAGACATTAACGTGATGCGTCACGTGGCCGCCGATGATGTAGGCGAGAGCATTGACTGTGAAGGGGTTATCGCTCGCGATGCCCGTGCGGTACCAGGCGTCGGAGGGGAGGTTACGGAAGAACGAAAGCGTTCCCAGCCGGATGGTCCTGAACTCATCCACTAACTGGCTCCACGGCGTGTCGTTCGCATTGGCGCCCGCCACCCCGATTTCCTGGTCAAAACTCGGCAATGGATCCGTGAACCCGCGGCCGAACCAGAGCGCGCGGCTGAGGAAAATCCGTTCGCCGTCGTTAACGTGATTCAAAACCTGCCGAATGGTCCACTTGTCCGGCGCGTATGCGTGCAGTGACTGCCCTTCAGAAATGCTTTCCAGAAACGACATCGTCTCACCGAGTTGTTCGTCGAGGAACGAAACAATGTTTTCGCTGCGAGCGAGATCGATGTAACCAAAGTAATACGACGCTGCTTCATTTGCTTGGGGATGTGTCATGCGCGGGATTTTATCAAACCGGCGAAGTATACGCAGACTCCCATCAGCCACCAGAACAACATCGCTACTTCGCCGTCGCCGTAGTTGTAATTGACCAGCGAGCTCGCCAGAAAACCGGTGAGTCCGCCCAAGCCGCCGAGCAGGATTCCGTAAACGTGCGTGTCACTCAGATCCGAAGCACGCTTTTCAGCACCGGCAATTTCAGTCCAGAACAGAGCCATCATCCACAGCCAAAGCACGAGCATCGGCAAGCCGCGATCGAAAGCGAGTTGCAGCGGCGTCGAATGCAGGTGAAGCTGGTCTTTGCCGGGAAAGCCCCACTCGTTCCAGTGGCGTTTCATCGCGTCCATGCCGTGACCAAAAACCGGGTGCAACGGAATGCGCGTGAGGCCGACACGCGCCACTTGAAAACGCAGCATCGAACTCGGATCGCCGAGCGCGAGCGCGTTGCGAGCACGGGTTTGCGACACGACCACAGCCCCAAACGCGATCACGAAGAACAGTGCGAAAACGAAGGCGAGTTTGTGCGCGCCCCGTAGCGAGCGCCACGCAACCACACACGCGCCGATCGCAAAAGCGACGATCACCGTGCGCATTGCAGTAAACGCCAGTCCCAACGCCAAGACCGCCACGGCAACCAGAGCGATTCGGAAACACTTGTTCGGACCGTGATTTCTGAGATGGGCCAGCGCGAGACCGAGCGCGAGTTGCGCGATGATCTGAAGGATTTCTACAAACGTTTCGTAGTGACGCGTCCAGCCGGAAGCTCTGAATCGATGACTGCGAAAGCTACCGGTCAACCCGGAACCCGCTTGTTGTTCGGCTGAAGATACCACCAGTCCCGGACGTTCGACGTGTTCGCCCTGCGAAATAATACTGACGGTCAGCGGCGTGTTCGCCGCCGTACTTCGCACAACTTCATCAATATCAGCGAGCGAATAAACTCGCTTGCCCCCAACCCGCCAGATCGTGTCGCCTGCCAGAATGCCAACTCGTTGAAACGGACTGCGCGGCGCAATCGACTCCACCACTACCCCACGCCCGCGTATCAAATCAAACGCACTGTAAAGCGACCCCACACAGCCCGACAGAATCAACACCGAAACCAGCATTAGCGCCGTGCGGCGCGTGATCACCGCGCGCGTCAAATAAAAGATAAACACGCTCCACAACGACGTGAGCTTAGCAATGCTGATCGAAGGTTCTTCCGAGAGAAAAGCAGAAAGCCCGGTCCAAACGAGCGACAGCACGATGACCAGATCGAATTTAGATCGGCTTAACCCCAGACTGCGCGTCTGGATCGACCTGATCACCCACCCAATGCCCGCGATCGCCACTCCGATCACACTCGCGGCCACGGAATGAGGCGCAAAGGCGACGTAAATTAGCAGCCCGGCGATGGCGATTCGTTGACCCAAATTTTCACTAAATAGCTGCGTTGACACCCTTTATTTACGCATGTTAGCGTATCTCGCGGCTGTTTTGCCCGCCGACGTAGTCCGTTGCAATGATACCTAAGATTCCTGATGGCTTTCGACAAAGCGAAGGTTCTAAAAGCTGCTGAGAAATTTCTTTCTCAGGGCAAGATCAACCCCGCAATCAAGGAATATCGGCAGATCGTCGATAACGACCCCGACGATCTCACGACCTTGAACATGCTCGGTGATCTCTACGTCCGCGCCGGCAAAAAAGAAGAAGCCGTCACCTGTTTCGATCGCATCGCCGAACACTACGGCGCGCAGGACTTCCATCTCAAAGCCATCGCGATGTACAAAAAGATCGAGCGCCTTCGCCCGCGCGATCCAGGCATCGCCTACAAACTCGCCGAACTCTACGCCACCCAGGGGCTGGTCCACGACGCCCGCGCGCAATATCTCGTCGTCGCTGACGCTTACACGCGCTCAGGTGACAATAAACGAACTCTCGACGTTCTGCACAAGATAGCCGACCTCGATCCAAACAACACCGAGATTCGTCTCAAACTCGCCGACGGCTACGTTAAAGAGAACATGCGCCTTGAAGCTGCCGAAGCATTTGTACAGGCAGCGAATCGTTTGCACCAAACGAATTCCTACGACAAAGCCCTCGACGCTTATTCCAAAGCACTGCAACTCGTGCGCGACGATCGCGACGCGCTGCGCGGCATGCTTGAAACGCATATCGCGCGCGGCACCGCGGACGAAGCTGCTGAAGTGCTCGAACGCGCGGTCGAAGGCAAGGAGGACGATCAGGAACTTGTTTCGATGTTGGCGCGCGCATATCTCGAAGCGGAAGATCCGCGCGGCGCTGAGAAGGCCACTGCGTTGTTGATGGCGCAGGACAGTGCAAACTACACGCAGTACCTGCCGGTCACGCGGCTGTATTTGAAGACCGGCGAGGTCGATGAGACGATTCGCATTCTCGGTACGATCATCGAGCGCATGCTCGCCGGCCGCGAAGAGCGTGAGTTACTGGAAATCGTCAACCAGGTGCTTGATCGCAATCCGGATCACGTCGCGGCGTTGCGGATGCTCGTGCGCATTCACTGGTGGCAACGCGACATGGACGCGTTGCGTGCGTCGCTCGAACGCCTCGCTGAATCCGCTGAAGCATCCGAGCTGGTTGATGAAGAGCGTTATGCGTTGACGCAACTAGTGCGGCTCGCGCCTGACGAGCAGCGTTATCTCGATCGACTCAACCTGCTGGGCGGTCTGCAGGACGACGCGCCGGAAGATTTTCCGCGGCCGGAAGAGCCGTCGACGAGCGACGTGCCGGAGTTTGAAACGTTTGCCGTCGTGCAGGATCAGGACGAGATCGAACAACCGGCCGCCGCGCCGGTGGCGGCAGTCACGGAGGAGTTCGAAACCTTTGAGACGTTTGAATCGAATGCCGGATCGACGTTTTCCGATCCGACAGCTTCGTTTGCCGATCTGAACGAAGAAACTGAAGTCGGTACGGACGTAGTGGCCGAGGTTTCAGTAGACGGCGGCGGTGACGACGCTGGCCGGTTGGAAAACATGATGAAGCAGGAGTTGGAGAGCGTCGACTTCTACATCGCGCAGGGCTATTCGGATATCGCGGTCGATACGCTCGAGATGCTCGAACGCCAGTTTGGATCGCATCCGGACATTCAGGCGCGGCGTGACAAACTCGCCGCCGCGGGTGGACAGCGAGTCGCTGAAGAGGCGGCGGTGTTTGAGTTTGGTGGCGTCGAAGAGGTTCCGGTTGCGGAGGTGGAGGAAGCAACGATCGCTTTTGACGATAGTGGTTATGCGGCGTTTGCAGGTGAGCCAGTAGCTGCTGAAGTATTTGAAGCACCTCCGAGTAAGCCTGTGGCGAAAGCGCCGGTTGCGAGTGGCATCGATGCCGGTCTCGCGGAATTGTTTGAAGAGTTTCGTGCTGCTGAAGAAGGCGACGAAGTCGGTGAAGACTACGAAACGCATTACAACATGGGCACGGCGTACAAAGAGATGGACCTGATCGATGAAGCGATTCAGGAGTTTCAGACTTCAGCCGGATTGGTGAAGCCCGGCGACGGCACTTCTCGCTTCTTGCAATGCTGCAACCTGCTGGGTCATTGTTTTATGCAGAAGGGAATGCCGGAAGCGGCGGTGCTCTGGTTCAAGAAAGGTTTGTCCGCGCCCGGTCACAGTGAAGACGAGTATCAGGCGTTGCGTTATGAATTGGGTGCGGCGTACGAACAACTTGGGGATTACAAACAAGCGCGTGAGTTTTACACGGAAGTTTACGGTGTCGACGTGTCATATCGTGAAGTTGCGGATAAACTCAGTCAGTTGAAAGGGAAGTAATACAGCCATCCACAGATTACGCAGATTACCTTAACAACTCTGCGTAATCTGTGGATTGGCTTGCAGGAAGTAGTTAGATGTCAGCCAAGCTAAGCGTCATTTTCTATATCATTTTGTGTTTCGAGATCGGGCTGGCGCTCACGGTCGCGCCGTGGTGGCCGCAGGGAATGTGGGGCCTCAGTGACTGGGGCAACAACTACTTTCTCTTATACGCTGCGCAAAAAACGGGCATTCAGGGTTTACAAGCTGTGGTCGCTTCGGGTTGGGTGCGCGGCGCCGTGAGCGGCATCGGACTCCTTAATCTCGGCATCGCAGTTTGGGAAATATTCCACTTCAACCAGACAGTCGCCGCACTACAAAACCAGACCGAGCCTCGTCAACGACACAGATACCATGCCGCTGAACTCACACCGCCCAATCCTGTACGCGATAACGAGCGGCGCGACGAAGAGTGAAACAACTCCCGGCGACGACGACTTCATTCGTATCCTTCACCTCGCCGAAGCTGCGGTAGCCGCGCAGATCTCTCTCTTTCAAATTCGTGAAAAGCTTTTGAGCGCACGAGTTCTCTATGAGCTCGCCGCGCGCGCCACAAAGATCACGCGCGGCAGTTTGACCAAGCTGCTCGTCAACGACCGTCTCGACGTCGCACTCGCAGCAGGCGCGGACGGCGTTCATCTGACGTCAACTTCGTTGCCGGTGCAGGTCGTGCGAAAACTCTCTGGCCCGGAGTTTTTGATCGGCGCTTCAACGCATTCACTCGAAACCGCACGCGACGCGCGCGACAGTGGCGCGGACTTCGCAGTCTTCGGTCCCGTCTTTGAAACTGAATCGAAGCGCGCGTATGGACCACCGCAGGGACTGGATAAACTTCAGCAAGTGGCAAGTGAACTGCAAGGCTTTCCGGTAGTAGCGCTCGGCGGCATCACGCTCGATAATGCGGAGAGCTGTTTCGCGGCAGGCGCGAGCGGTATCGCGGGAATCAGGTTGTTTGATGCGTTCAATCCAGCAAGATAGACCGGTCGTACTCACCATCGCCGGTATCGATCCGTCCGGGGGAGCGGGCATCGTCGCGGACATCAAGACGATCGCGGAGTTCGGCTGTTTTCCGGCAGCGGCGATCACGTCGATCACGTTTCAAAACGCAAAGCGCGTCTTTGGAGTAGAACATCAAACAGCGGCGACTCTGCGCGCGCAGGTTGAACC
>DATEHX010000176.1:0-13850 GCA_035279345.1 Pyrinomonadaceae bacterium
GAACAGGCGTATCCGCAACTCGACAGCACGCGTTATGACCTGGACCATCTCGATCTCAACAAGGCTCTCGGCGATGCGGATCTGGTGATCGTGCATGAGTGGAACGAACCGCGGTTGATCGAACGCATCGGTGAGTATCGCCGCCGCCGGGGAAACTTTGTTCTCCTTTTTCACGACACGCACCATCGGATCGCGGGGCATCAGAGTCTGCCGTTTAGTTTGCAGCATTACGACGGCGTGCTGGCTTACGGACAGGTGCTCACGGACAAGTATTTGAGCAACGGTTGGAGCCGACATGCGTGGACGTGGCACGAAGCCGCGGACGTGCGTGTGTTTCATCCGCTGCCTCATATCTCGCGCACTATCGATCTCGTCTGGATTGGTAACTGGGGCGACGACGAGCGCACTTCCGAGTTGCATGAGTTTCTGATTGAGCCGGTTCGAGATTTGAAACTTCATGCGGAGGTGTATGGAGTTCGTTACCCGGATGAAGCAGTCGCGGCGCTCACGCAGGCCGGCATTCGTTATCGTGGTTGGCTGCCGAATTATCGAGTGCCGGAGGTGTTTGCTGCGTCGCGTGTGACGTTGCACATTCCTCGACGCCCTTACGTTCGCGAACTGGCCGGCATTCCGACGATTCGTCCGTTCGAAGCGCTCGCTTGCGGCATTCCGCTGATTTGCTCGCCGTGGACAGACTCGGAGCATCTGTTCACTTTCGGGCGCGATTACCTCGTCGCGCACGACGGCAACGAGATGAAACAGCTCATTCGCAGAGTGTTGACCGATTCTTCATTTGCGGAAGACCTGGCCGCCCATGGTCTGGCGACGATTAAAGCGCGGCACACGTGCGCGCATCGCGTTGATGAGTTGATGAAGATCTATGCGGATGTGGCAAAGGAGACCCGGGAACTGGTGGCTGCGCTATGAACATCGCGTTTTTTGGATCGAGTTTGGTTTCCGCGTATTGGAACGGCGCTGCGACCTATTACCGCGGCGTCATTCGCGCGCTTCATCGCCTGGGCCACAGGGTCACGTTTTACGAACCCGATGCGTACGATCGACAGAAGCATCGCGACATTCCCGATCCCGATTGGGCTCGCGTCGTCGTTTACCCTGTCGATAACGAAGACGGCGTCCTCCGCGCACTCGAACAAGCACGCGGCGTGGACCTGCTGATTAAAACGAGTGGCGTCGGTGTCTACGATCCGTTCTTGGAATCCGCAGTCCTGGAGCTAAAGGCGCCTCACACACTATCCCTATTCTGGGATGTCGACGCGCCCGCGACACTCGATCGCGTGAAAGCGAACCCAGCGGACCCGTTCGCGGATTTGATCCCACTTTACGACTTGATTCTCACGTACGGCGGCGGCGAACCGGTTATCCGTGGCTACAGAGCACTCGGCGCGCGAAGCTGCGTGCCGGTTTACAACGCGCTCGATCCTGACACGCATCATCCCGTTGCGCCTGACGAACGTTTCGTTTGCGACCTCGCGTTGCTTGCGAATCGTCTGCCGGATCGTGAAGCACGCATTGAGGAGTTCTTTTTTGACGTCGCGAGAGGGCTGCCGAATCATCGTTTCGTGCTCGGTGGCAATGGTTGGGCCGATAAAGCGATGCCCGCGAATGTGAAGTACCTGGGCCATGTTTACACGCGCGATCACAACGCCTTCAACTGTTCAGCACGCACTGTTTTAAATGTGAACCGCGACAGTATGGCCAGCTACGGCTTTTCGCCGCCGACGCGCATCTTCGAAGCGGCTGGATCGGCGTCGTGTTTGATTACGGACGCGTGGAAAGGGATCGAAACGTTTCTCGAACCGGATCGAGAGGTGCTCGTGGCGCGTGGTGGTGAAGATGTGATTCGCCATCTGCGTACGTTGGGCCACTGCCGCGCGAGCAAGATCGGCGACGCCGCGTTGCACCGCGTGTTGTCCGAACACACGTACACAGATCGCGCCGAACAGCTTCAGCAACTGCTCGACGGGCGCCACAAAGAGGCACAAATGATTTGCTGACACTTTTGTGCCTTTTGTGGCACGACTTCGATGGTGAAACAGTTGGACATCGTGATCCTGGGTTTGTCGATTACCTCTTCCTGGGGTAACGGGCACGCCACGACCTTTCGTGCGCTTGTGAGGGCATTGAGTGCGCGTGGTCATAACGTCTGCTTTCTCGAACGCGACGTGCCGTGGTACGCCGAGAACCGCGATCTGCCGAATCCGCCTTATGGTCTCACTCAACTCTACAAATCCGTGGCTGAGTTGAAGCGAAAGTTTGCGCAGCGCGTAATGAATGCGGACCTTTGTATTGTTGGTTCTTACGTACCTGACGGCGTGGAGATCGGTGAATGGGTGATCCGCACCTGTCGCGGCGTGAAAGCGTTCTACGACATCGACACTCCCGTGACCCTCGCCAAACTCGACAGCGGCGGCGCGGAGTACCTGACACCGCGTTTGGTTCGCCGTTACGATCTGTATCTGTCGTTCACTGGTGGACCGGTGTTGCGCAAGATCGAACGCGAACTCGGCTCGCCGATGGCCCGCGCGCTGTACTGTTCGGTCGATCCCAAACTCTACTTTCCCGAACGTTGTAAACAGCAGTGGGATCTCGGTTACATGGGAACGTACAGCAGCGATCGCCAACCGCCGTTGGAGCAGTTGCTGATCGAGCCCGCGCTGCAGTCGCATAATTTGCGCACGGTCGTCGCCGGACCGATGTATCCGCTCGAACTCTCGTGGCCAGCGAACGTCGAGCGCATCGAACATCTCGCGCCCTCGGCGCACCGGCGTTTCTACAACTCGCAGCGATTCACGCTAAACCTGACGCGCGCGGACATGCGTGCCGTGGGCTACTCGCTGAGTGTTCGACTGTTCGAAGCTGCTGCGTGTGGGACGCCGATCATCAGCGACTACTGGCCGGGACTGGAAACGTTTTTCGAAATAGATGACGAGATTCTGACCGCATCCACTTCAGACGACGTACTGCATTACCTTAAAAACATCTCGGAAAAGGAACGTCGCGCGATCGGCGAGCGCGCACGTGAGCGAGTGCTGGCGCAACACACTTCCGAGCAGCGCGCGATCGAACTCGAGGACTACGTTGCGGAAGTGATGCAAACAAACGCGACCACAACCGCCGACGCCCAAACAGCAGGAGCTTTGGTATGACAACCATCACTTCTAGAATGATTGCCAGCCCGAGAATGATTGCCAGCTCGCGAGCGATTCCCAGTTCGCTTATCTGGTCGAGAGCGCTTACTACGACGGCTCCGCCGCCGGATATGAGGCGGCGGAGCCGTGTTGAAAAGGGGTCCAACCAACTCCCGACTCGCTCGCGGAGCCACGTCGAAAACCTTCTTAGCCAATTCCCCACTAGCTTGCACAACTGTGTGGTGAATAGTTCGACCCTTGAGGTAGGCGCATGACGACGTTCTATTTAGTCAGACACGGAACGTGCGACGGCCTCGGAGAAATGTTGTGGGGGCGGACGGCGGGAATTCACCTGAACAAAGAAGGCAACGCTCAGGTGCAGCAACTTGCCAAACGTTTCAGCAACATCAAGCTCGACGCAATTTACAGCAGCCCACTGGAGCGTGCGCTGGAAACCGCGAAAGCAATCGCACGTCCCGCCAAACTTGAAGTGAAGCAAAGCCCGGCCTTTAACGAGATCGATTTTGGGTACTGGAGCGGAATGTCGTTTGAAGCGCTCTCGCTCGACAAGCTTTGGCGCCAATTCAACACGCAACGCAGCATCACCAAAATTCCGGGAGGCGAATCATTGCAAGCGGTGCAAGCGCGAGCGAATGCCGAACTCGAACGCCTATCAGAACAACACCAGAACAGTCGCGTCGTGATTGTCTCGCACGCGGACGTGATTAAAGCTGCCGTAGGTTACGTCGCCGGCACGCCGGTCGATCTGCTACAGCGCTACGAAGTCTTGCCGGGCTCCGTCAGCATCATTGTCACGGACGAACGCGACACAAAACTGCTGGCAGTTAATAGCCGATTTGAACCGACATGAAGATTGTCTTTTTCGGTCTAACGATCAGCTCGTCGTGGGGCAACGGCCACGCAACCCTGCTGCGCGGACTCTTCAAGGCCCTCACAGCGCGCGGTCACGAGATTGTCTTCTTCGAACGTGACGTGCCCTACTACGCGGCCCATCGCGATCTCATCGAGTCGCCACACATCAAGCTGCATCTCTATCAAGACTGGCGCGATATCATAACAACAGCACGCAAAGAGATGACCGAAGCAGACGTCGCGGTTGTCACGTCTTACTGTCCCGACGGCATCGAGTCCACTGAACTGGTCGCTTCAGCAAATGTGAACCTGCGCGTCTTCTACGATCTCGACACGCCCGTCACGCTCGAAGCACTTCAGAACGGCGAACAACTCACTTACATCGGACCACGCGGTCTCGTCGATTTCGATCTCGTGCTCAGCTACACCGGCGGAGCCGCGCTCACGGCGCTCGAAGATCAACTCGGCGCACGCCGCGTCGTGCCGTTGTTTGGCAGCGTCGATCCGGACATTCATCATCCGGCCTGTTCCCTTTCGGGTTATAACGCGGATCTTTCGTACCTGGGAACTTACGCCGCCGATCGCCAGCAAGCGCTCGACGAACTCTTCATTCAGGTCGCGCGCCGCATGCCGCGGAAGCGTTTCATAGTTGGCGGCTCGAAGTATCCGGTCGACTTCCCGTGGCGGCAAAACATCTGGTACGTGCAACACGTCGCGCCTTCAGCACACGCGGCATTCTTCTGTTCGTCGCCGTTAACCCTGAACATCACGCGCGGCGCGATGGCGCGGATGGGTTATTGCCCGTCGGGGCGGTTGTTTGAAGCCGCCGCGTGTGGCGTCGCGATCGTGTCTGATGAATTCACGGGTCTCGACGAATTTTTTCAACCAGGCAGCGAGATCATCGTGGCGCGCACAACCGCTGACGTGATCGCCGCGATGCAACTTTCACAGGACGAACTCGCGCAAGTCGCGCGTGCGGGCCGCGAGCGAGTGCTGAACTCGCACACGGCTGCTCATCGCGCCGCGGAGCTCGAACGTATCTTCGAAGATACGCTGAACATACCGTTGATGGACCACGTTGCGAGCAAACAGATGGTTGCCGAGGTATGAAGTTATGTGGGGAATTGTGCCGGCGGCAGGCGTTGGTAGCCGCATTCAGCCACTCGCGTTTTCAAAAGAGCTGTTACCCGTCGGCAGCCGCACCGATCACGGCAACGAACGCCCGCGCGCCGTCAGCGAGTATCTCGTCGAACGCATGATCAAAGGTGGCGCCACGCGGATCTGTTTCGTGGTTTCACCCGGCAAGTCGGACATCATCGAATACTTCGGCGGTGAGATCGACACGACCACACTCTGTTACACGGTCCAACGAACTCCCGCCGGTTTGTGCGACGCGATCTTTCGTGCGTTGCCGTTCATCGAGCGCGATGAAGGTGTACTGGTTGGTCTACCGGACACGATCTGGTTTCCCGAAAACGGATTCGCCGCACTTCCCGACGACCGGCTCTCGTTTCTCGTCTTCCCAGTCGAACGGCCGGAGTTTTTCGATGCCGTTGTGGCCGATGAACGCGGCCGCGTGCTTCGTATCGAAGTGAAAAACTCGTATCCGAGTTCGTCGTGGGTTTGGGGCGCGTTCAAAATGCCGGGCTCGATCCTGCACGAGCTTTACGAGTTGTGGTGCAAACGTGACGGCAGCGATGAGTACATCGGCACACTGATCAATGCGTATCTTGCGGACGGCGGTGAAGCGCTTTCGGTTCCCGCGGGAGAAGTTTATGTCGACGTCGGCACCTTGAACGGATATCGCGAAGCGATGCGTGTATTGCGCGAGCAGGACCGGGAACCCATCACATGTTGAGCGCAGAACAGATCCGGCAACGAGTCGCGGAGTTGGGCGATTGGTTTCACAATCTCAACCTCGGCGGAGTGCAAACCGCTCCCGATCATTTCCTCGGCGACTATCCGCAGATCAAGTGGCGGCAATTCTCTGCCGCGATTCCTGAAGATCTGACCAGCAAATCCGTGCTCGACGTTGGCTGCAACGCCGGGTTCTATTCCATCCAGATGAAACGGCGCGGCGCGAAACGCGTCGTGGCGATCGACACTGACGAAAAATACCTGGCGCAGGCACGCTTCGCCGCGAAGGTTAGCAATGCGGAGATCGAATTTCGCAAGCTGTCGGTGTATCGCGTTGCGGATCTGCGCGAACAGTTTGACCTCGTTTTGTTCATGGGTGTGTTGTATCACCTGCGCCATCCGCTGCTCGCGCTCGAGTTGCTACACGAACACGTTGCCGGTGATTTGCTGGTAACACAGTCGCTGCTGCGCGGTTCGAAGGGAGACATGCAGGTACCGCGCGATTTTCCGTTTTGGGAAGAGGAGATATTTGAACGCGACGAGTTTCCACGCATGTATTTCGTCGAGAACCGTTACGCTAACGATCCGACCAATTGGTGGATTCCCAACCGCGCGTGTTTCGAAGCGATGTTGCGCAGTGCGGGATTCGAGATACTGGACCATCCGGAAGATGAAGTGTTCATTTGCCGCCGTACTGAAATAGGTGGGCCACTGAGCTACACCAAAGAGCTGCGGGAGATCACACGATGATCGAAGCGGTGATGTTCTGGAACGAGCCGAACAACAAGTCGCACTGGGATTTTGAGATCGATCCTGACTGGAACACGTTTGCCGCGATGGTCAAGCTCGCCGCGGAAGCCGTTCGTTCAGAGAAACCTAATCTCACGCGAGTTCTCGGTGGCATTTCGCCGATCGATCCCGGGTTCATTCGCAACATGGATACGAAAGGCGTCTTGAACAGTCTCGACGTTGTAGCGCTGCACGGTTTTCCACTCGACTGGAATCATTGGACCATCCACGAATGGCCCAACAAGATTCAGGAAATACGCGACGTGACACAGTTACCGATCTGGATCTCCGAAATCGGTGCGTCGACGTTTGGCGCCGAAGAGATTCAGGAGTTTGGTCTGAAACGTTCGGCGGAGTTGCTGATCGGACGTGTGCCGCGTATTCACTGGTACAGTCTCTACGATCTGCCGCAAGCGTGGCCTGCCACCACGCGCCATCGCGAAGCGGAAGGCTCGGCCTACTACCGCCACTTTCACATGGGCCTGCTTGATGAACATGGCGATCCGAAACGCGCGTTGTGGCAGTTTGCGGATTACACGCCGGCGCTCGGAATTTGCCAGTGGTTTCATTTTGAAGATCACCGGCTCGAAAATGCGGTCGAGTGGTTACAACGCCTGGGTGTGAAACATCTTCGCACCGGCCTTAGCTGGTCTGACACTGAACGTCCGAACTACGAAGCATGGTTCGACCGGATGATGTCTGCGCTCGAGCCCTTCGAAGTGACGGTGACCTTCTGTTTTACGCCGGAATCCAAGGGGATCAGCCCGCATCACACCAGCGCCCCGCGCAACATCGAAGGGTATGCAGAATTTTGCGCTCAGATGGTTAAAAGGTATTGCTAGGTTAAAAACTCTTGCGAGGCGGTGGATTTGATATAGAATCCGCTTCCATGAAAACCCTCGTTTCCCTCCTGCTTGTAGTTATCTTAGTTTTGAGTTCGATCGGTTGGGCCACGGTAAACGCCGCGGGTGAAGAATGGCGGCCGTTGGAGCCCGACCACCTCTCACTCAAAGCGGCGGTCGTCGAACCCAACGCTGATGCTGAAGCCATCTTTTGGGACATTCGCGTCGACGACGGTGGCCAGAACGATCTCGTTCTTTCACACTACGTCCGCATCAAGATCTTCACCGAACGCGGCCGCGACAAACACAGCAAGATCGACATCCCTTACATCAGCGGCGTAAAGATCAAAGACGTGGCCGCGCGCACGATTAAGCCGGACGGCTCGATCGTCGAACTCCTGAAAGACGACATCATCGAAAAGACGGTGGTGAAAGTCAGCGGTTTGAAGTTGCGGACCAAAACGTTTGCGTTTCCGGGCATCGAGCCGGGCGCGATCATCGAGTACAAGTGGAAGGAAGTGATTTCAAACTCGTCGGCGAATAATCTGCGGCTTCAGTTTCAACGCGACATTCCGGTCCAGACGATCACGTATCACATCAAGCCCGCGGGCAAGATGAGTGTCGACGTGCGCGCGTTCAATATGGACGAGCCTCGGTTCGAAAAGGAGAAGAATGGTTTTCAGGTGGCGACGGTCACGAACATGCCGGCGTTTCGCGAAGAGCCTTTGATGCCGCCCGAGGACAATGTGCGCTCGTGGGCCATGGTCAAGTACTACAGCATCCTCTCGCTGCTGCTTGGTTATCCGATGCTGGCGAGTTCGGTTTATAGCGGCTTTCAACCGTACATGAAGGTCGACAAGGAAATAAAAGCGAAGGCCGCGGAGATTACCGCGGGTGCAACGACAGAAGACGAGAAACTACAGAAAATCTTCGAGTTTGTGCGGACCAGTATCAAGAACACGCAGGATGAGAACTCCGGGTTTACTGACGACCAGATCGAGAAATTGAAAGAAAATAAGAAACCGTCTGACACGCTGAAACGCGGCGTTGGACCAGGAATCGATATCAACCTGCTGTTTGCCGCACTCGCCAATGCCGCGGGACTCGAAGCTCGCGTAGCGTTGTTACCGGATCGTGGTCAACGGCTATTCGATCGGAACGTGCACATTCCCGGCGCGCTTCGTCCGTCGAATATCGCCGTTCGCTCCGGCACGTCGTGGAAGTTTTTCGATCCCGGATTGCCTTATATCACACCGGACATGTTGCGTTGGCAGGAAGAAGGAGTCGATGCGCTGATCGCGGACGAGCGGCCGATTTGGACGAGGACGCCGTTGTCGCCGCCGGAGAAGTCCAAAGAGAAACGCACTGCGACGTTGAAGCTCGATGAAAACGGCACCCTCGAAGGAGACGTCACGGTTGAATACACGGGCCATCTCGCGGTTGAGCGTAAGCGCCTCAACGACGAAGACTCGGCCACGCAGCGTGAAGAGAATTTAAAGGAGATGGTGAAGCATCGGCTGAGCTCCGCTGAGTTGACGAACATCGTCATTGAGAACGCCACGGATCCGGTGAAGCCGTTTGTGTACAAGTACCACGTACGCATTCCGGAGTATGCGCAACGGACCGGCAAGCGACTGTTCTTCCAGCCGGGCTATTTCAACAAAGGCGTCGAACCGATGTTCAGTGCGGGCACGCGTCGTTACCCGATCTACTTTCACTATCCGTGGTCAGAAGAGGACGCGATCACGATTGAGTTGCCGAAGGGTTACACGCTCGACAACGCTGATCGCCCCGCGCCGATCGGTGCGGGCATCTCGAAGCATGAAGTGCGTATAGGAGTCACCAACGATCAAAGGACGCTTCACTACAACCGTTCGTTCTTCTTCGGCCAACGCGACCTGTTGCTGTTCACCGTGGACAAGTACGAACTGCTCAAGCGGCTCTTCGACGAAGTAAGCAAAGCCGACAACCACATGATCACGTTGAAGCAAGGCGGTTCGACGAATTGAGCCACAAAGAAGCACAAGAGGCACAAGAAGCACAAAAAGGACAACTGAGTTAGGAAACCTCTTTTCATCCTTTTTGTACTTTTTTGTGGCTACTTATGGCCGGAAATGATGAGCATGTGGGCGGGGAAGTTCATTTCGTTGTTGGGAAAGTATTCGCGAACGGACTCCTGAACGTCCAACGCAACTTGTCGTGCCTTCTCTGGTGTAAGCGTCGCGAGCTTGTCGCGTAAGGTTCCGGACATCGTCGAACGCATCTCCCAAAACTGCTCAATAGAGATCGGCGCTGCGATGTGGAAGTTCAATTCCTTCTCCTGCACCTCCGCTGCTCCGGCTTGCGTCAAGAGACCTGCCAGCTTTCCGGGTTCAGCAAAACGAAACGCCCCCGGCGCGTCTGCGTCCTCAGCCGGCGTATCCACATAACGCGAGATCACCTTCGTCACGCATGACGTAAACGGATTGCGTTGATTGTCACCCCACACCACGAAACACAACGCACCCTGCGGCTTCGTCACGCGTAACATCTCTCGCAACGCCGCCGCTGGATCTGAAAAGAGCATCACACCGAGCCGGCTAACCGTTGCATCAAACGTGTTGTCAGCAAACGGCAGCGATTCCGCAACGCTCTGCTGAAAACGGACGTTCGACAATCCACGCCGCTTCCCTTCCTCTTCCGCCGCCGCCACCATCTCGGCAACCGCGTCTGTGTACGTTACCGTACCCATTGGACCAACTGCTTCTGCTATCGTTAGCGACGGTTCGCCTGGCCCACCCGCGACATCCAAAACCGCTTGCCCCGCGGAAATTCGCGCTGATTCGATTAACGCCTTTGTCACAGGAGCAAACATCGTGCGTACTGTCGCACTATGCTCGCGCCACGCCGTCGCTGACTCACTCCACTCACGTAACAAATTATTCATGTGCACCATTTCAAATAGAAAATACGCGTTAAGGATAGTCGAAGGAGTTTTGTAATGGCTAGTCGAGTCGATCTGTTCGAAAATACTTATAGCAATTTCAGCGCGCAAGTGCTCCAGGCAATTCGTGAAGAGACATTCGGCCGCGACATCGGACAGAACAGTTGGCTAACTGTCGACGAATACGATCGCTTCATCTCGTGGCTAAAACTCCTGCCCGGCGATCATGCACTCGAAGTGGCGAGCGGCTCGGGTGGACCAGCGCGTTATCTCGCCGGCAAAGCCAACAGCCACGTCACCGGCATCGACGCAAACGAAAGCGGCGTTAAAACAGCAACGGAGAACACGTCGCAACCGCGTACTCGCGTGGAGTTCAAAGTCGCCGACGCAAACGCACGTCTTCCGTTTGAAGATAAAACTTTCGACGCACTGCTATGCATCGACTCGATGAACCACTTCCCCGATCGGCTGAACGTCTTTCGTGAATGGCGCCGCGTGCTGCGTGCCGGCGGGCGCGCGGTGTTTACCGATCCGGTCGTAATCACAGGACCGGTGACAAACGACGAGCTGGCGTTGCGCAGTTTGGTCGGCCTGTTTTTGTTCGTGCCGTCGGGAATCAACGAACAGCTAATCAAGGACGCCGGACTGAAGCTCGTGCAAAAAGAAGACGTGACCGAGAACGCCGCGCTGATCTCCGGTCGCTGGCACGACGCGCGCGAACGTCACCACGACGCATTGATCGAGATCGAAGGTGAAGAACGCTTCACGGGACTACAGCAGTTCTTCGCCGCCGTTCATACATTAACCAGCGAGAGGCGTTTGTCCCGCATCGCTTATCTCGTCGAGCGAAGCAAGAAAAGCTAATCGCGAGATCTCCTATAGGACCAATACGACCTATAAGACCTATAGTGTGCTTCTTTGTGGCCTGGAATAGCTTTTGCTCTTCTCCTACCGGCGACGGCATTTTCGGGCCATTTGCCGTCGCAGTGTACTGTTCCGCCGTGGCACTCTGACCACCTGTTCCGCTAATCAGCGGCATTCTGTCTTTCCCTTCACGTTTGGCATGATCAAGAAAATCCGCAATTTATTCTCATTGGCCGGCGATACTCGTCTTGGCGCGCGGCTCCTCCTCTGCTTTGGACTGCTGATTACGACCTTGACCTTTCTCGGCGCTCTCAGCCTCTACCAGTTGCACTCCCTCGATACAGAGCTCACGAATATAGTCGAGCGGGAATGGACCAAAGTGGAGTTGTCGCGACTGGCGCAATCTCGGTCAAACCAAAACAACCGCATCGCGGTGATGGTGTTTTTCGTTACCGATGAAGTCGAACGTCAAGCGCTTATGGCCCAACGAGCGCGTAATGCCGAAGAGGTTTCGCAATTAATACAGACCCTTACCGAACGAATCAAATCTCCCAGAGAACGAGAGCTGCTCGAAGCAGTCAAACAACAACGCGGGGTGTACATTGACAAATATATCTACGCGCTCGAACTGCTGATCGAAAAGCGTCAGCCCGAGGTCGCTCGCGACATCATGAGGCGCGAGGCATTACCACTGATTACGCAATATCACAACTCCTGGGACGATTACGTCACGTATCAGGGCCAGCAAATGAATCAGGCCCAAATGAGACAAGCGGCCACCGCGGGAAGAATTCGCACGACTAGTCTCATCTTGATGACTTTTGAAATACTGCTGTGCGCCTCGATTGGAATCTTTGTCTTTCGGACCATCGCCCGCCACATACAAACTCGAAAGCAGTCGGAAGAGTTGTTGTTACAGGCGCATGAGAGCCTGGAACGGCGCGTTGAGGATCGCACCGCTGAGTTGGCCGAAGTGAACGACGGCCTGCGCACCGAAATGCACCAACGCGCGGCAGCCGAAACACTGCGACAGGTATTGTTCGAGATCACACAAGGCGTCAACACGATTTCCAATCTCGACGAACTGCTGAGATTCATTCATGGTGCAATCGGCAGGATCCTCTACGCCGAAAACTTTTTCGTCGCTTTGCACAATCCCACTACGGGAATGCTCACGATGCAAATATTCGTCGACGAGCACGACGACGAATTGCCACCGGCAAAGCTCGGCCGCGGCCGCGCTGCTTATGTGCTGCGACAAGGCCGGCCAGTGCTCCTGAGGCCGACGCGGTTTGCGGAATTGGTCGAAGCCGGCGAAGTCGAGTCTATTGGCACTCCTCCAGCAGCGTGGCTCGGAGTTCCGCTGGAGACTCCTTCTGGCATGATCGGCGTGCTGGTGGTCCAACATTACACGGACGTCGACGCTTATTCAGAAGACGATGTGGCATTCCTGATTTCAGTCGGCGGGCACGTCGCACTGGCGATTGAACGCCGCCGTGCTGAGGATGCAGTGCGCGAGAGCGAAGAACGTTACCGCGACTTGTTTGAAAACGCTCAGGATCTCGTTTACACGCACGACCTTGCCGGTAACTACACTTCCGCAAATATCGTGTGCGAAAAGATCACCGGTTACACGCACGAAGAGTGCATCAAGATGAATGTCGCGCAGGTAATTGCACCTGACGAGTTAGACAAGGCTCGTAAAGCAATGGCGAAAAAGACTTCGGAGAAAGACTCTTCTGCTTACGAGATCGACATCATTACCAAGGACAACCGTAGAGTCACGCTCGAAGTGAATTCGCGGCTCATACACCGCAACGGCGCGCCCCACGCAGTTCACGGGATCGCGCGCGACGTCACCGCGCGCAAGCGAGCGGAAAGAGAGTTGGAGGAGGCACGCAACGCCGCGCTCGAATCGGCGCGCCTGAAGTCAGAGTTTCTGGCAAACATGAGTCACGAGATCCGCACGCCGATGAACGGCGTGATCGGCATGACCGGACTGCTGCTGGATACGGAACTCTCACAGGAGCAGCGCGAGTTTGCCGAAACGATCCGTTCCAGCGGCGATGCTTTGTTGACGATCATCAACGACATTCTCGACTTCTCGAAGATCGAAGCCGGCAAACTCAATTTTGAAGTGCTCGACTTCGTGCTGACGAATGCGATTGAAGACACTATTGAACTGTTAGCCGAGAAGGCCCATCAGAAAAAGCTGGAACTCGCTTCCCTCGTCCACAAAGACGTCCCCGTGTTCCTGCGCGGCGATCCGGGCCGTCTGCGCCAGATCATCACGAACTTGCTGGGCAACGCGATCAAGTTTACCGAACAGGGCGAAGTCGTTGTTCGCGCGTGCGTTGAAAGTGAAACCGAAACAGACGTGCTTATTCGCTTTGAAGTCAGTGACACGGGCATCGGTATCAGCGAAACCGCGCAACGCAATCTCTTTCAGGCGTTCACGCAAGCTGACGGTTCTACGACGCGCAAATTTGGCGGCACGGGCCTCGGTCTGGCCATTTCGAAACAACTCGTCGAACTCATGGACGGCAAGATCGG
>DATEHX010000177.1:0-12442 GCA_035279345.1 Pyrinomonadaceae bacterium
CCTGCTCGAACGCCGCAAAGACGGCCGCGCTTTCGTGTATTCCGCGATCGTCGCGCGTGACGAGTTTGAGCGCGGGATCAAAGAAGACGTGGTCGACGGTCTGCTCGGTCATGGCGCCGACGGAGTCGAACCCGTCCTGGCCTGCATCGTCGACACGATCACCGAACGAGATCGCGAGTTACTCGACGAACTCGACCGTCTCGTGCAAGAGAAGAAACGCGAACTCGGTCGAGCGTAAAACGGCGATGTACACATTCCTCTGCATCACACTCGTACTTGCTCTGCTGCTGACAATCAACGCGACAGCGACGATGGCCTCCGCCGGCGCCGGCCGTGTCAGCAGGCGTTTGCTCCGAAAATGTTCGGCGCGTACGAGAGCAGAGATTCTGTTCGTGATGCGCATCGGGCCGCCGGTGATCGCG
Source organism: Pyrinomonadaceae bacterium (assembly GCA_035279345.1). Taxonomy (GTDB): domain Bacteria; phylum Acidobacteriota; class Blastocatellia; order Pyrinomonadales; family Pyrinomonadaceae; genus PSRF01. The sequence goes on from DATEHX010000177.1 coordinate 423, forward strand.
ATCGTAGCGATTGCCGCGTTTATGATTCCGTCTTATCTCATTTACGAACCACACCACACCGAAGAGGTTGTTAGCTGGAAACTCGGCGGACTCGCGACGCTTTCGGCTATCGGCGTCGCGCTCGCGTTTTCACGTGGCGTTCGTTCGTGGCTGGCGACGCGTTCACTTTTGAAAGAATGGCTCGCATCGTCGACGCCGATTCACCTTGAAGCGATCAGTGTTCCGACGTTCGTTCTCCAACACACATTTCCGATCATCGCAGTCGTCGGCGCCATCCGGCCGCGACTGTTTATCTCCGCTCAAGTTCTGGATTCGTTGAGTGAAGAAGAACTGGCCGCGGCGATCGACCATGAGTACGGGCACCTCGCCGCACACGACAACTTCAAACGCTCGGTGATGCGGATCAGCCGTGCGGCGCTGTTGCTCATTCCCTGCGGCCGATCGCTCGATCGCGCCTGGAGCGAAGCGTCGGAATCGGCGGCTGACGAACACGCGGCACAACGCAGTTCGCTGGTCGCTCTGAATCTCGCGTCGGCGCTGGTTCGCATCGCGAAGATGATTCCCAAAGGCCAGCAACAGATCATGCCCGCCTCAGTTTCCGCTTTTCTGGCGGGAAATGAAGACACACCGCGCGTGAGAGTGCGCGTGCGCCGTTTGGTCGAACTCGCGGCCGCCGACCCGCGATTGCTGGTGAGTAGCGCGCCGCTGGTTCGCTTCATTCCGTGGATCGCGCTGACTGTTTTAGTAGTCACCAGCGTCATGATTGAGAGCCGTCCGCAAGTGCTTGCCGCCGTTCACGACTTCGTCGAGTACGTCGTGCATTTCCTCAGCTAGTTTCCAACCGAAATTCCAAGAGTCCGCGGATTACGACGGCTGGTAGTAATTCAGCCGTGGCTATATTGTCGTGGACCCTATTGTTGGTGAGCCCTCCCAGGACAAATTATGAAAAGACTGCTCTCTGTTTTGCTGTATAGCGTGTTTGCCTCCGTCATGTCGGTGATGGCTGCGGTCGAAGAGTCCGAAGCCGGCCGGATCAAAGGCACGGTCAAAGATTCCGGCGGCGCGGTTGTGAGCGGCATCGACGTTTCGCTGCTGCTGCCGAATCAGGCGGTGTGGCGGGCAACGGTCACTGATGCCGAAGGAACCTTCACGTTTGAAAACGTTCCCGACGGCACTTACGGCATCAATATCGAGCGAACAGGCTTTCTGCGACATCGTTCAGCGGTTCAAGTCGCTTCCGGCGAAACGCGCGAAGTCAATATCGTGCTCGAAGTGAACACGCTCGTGGAGAACGTCACCATAACAGCCGAGGCCGGACTCGTCGCCGACACGCGCAAGGTCGACACGCAGGTAAACGTCATTCCCGAACAAGAGATTTTTGAACGTGCGCCGGAAGTCGTGGCGCAGGTGGTCGACGAAGAACCGGGTGTGAACTTGCAACGCACCAGCCCGTCGTTGAGTGCTGTGTTTGTGCGCGGGTTAACCGGAAGAAACGTCGCGGTGTTTGTAGATGGCGTTCGTTACACGACCAGCGCGCAACGCGGCGGTGTCGGCACGTTCTTTAGTTTGATCGAACCATCGAGTCTCGAAACGGTCGAGATCCTGCGTGGTCCAAACAGTTCACAGTATGGTTCCGACGTTCACGGCGGCGTAGTGAACTTCATTTCTCAGTCGCCGCGATACGGCAACGACGATAGCGAGTTTCACGGCAAAGGCAACCTCTTTTACACGTCTCCAACAAACGGCTTCGGCGGCAACGCGCTCGTCACTTACGGCACGCGCACTTACGGGCTGTTGCTGAACATGAACGGGCGCCGCATCAGCACACTCAGACCCGCAGACGGTCTCGAACACCACGCCGCCGTTACGCGTTTTCTCGGTTTGCCTTCCGACATTTTTGGCCAGCGTCTCCCCGACACCGGCTTTACTCAATATGGCGCGTTAGCGCGCGCCAGTTTCAATCTCGACGACAACACGCAGTTTCTCGTCAGTTACGCACGCAATCAGCAGGACAACGGCAAACGCTACGACCAGTTGCTCGGCGGCGACGGCAATAACATCGCTGACTTGCGCAACCTGATGACGGACACGTTTTACGTTCGTCTCTTCCGGCAGAATCTTGGCTTCTTCGACAACGGCTCGTTCACGTTTTCTTACAACGGCCAGCGTGAAGAACGAATCAATCAGGGCGGGAACGGCAATCCGGCCGGCGCGATCACGAATCAACGCGAACGCACCAATGTCTTAGGTTTCAATTTCTATCTCGACAAACAGATCGGCGACCGCAATACGTTTTTGTTTGGCGCGGACGTGTATCGCGACAAGATCAAAGCCCCTGCATTCACTACTGATCCCGTAACGAGACTCGTCGTGAACTCACGTCCGCGCGTTCCAAACGGCGCGCGTTATCTTTCGTACGGCTTCTACGCGCAGGACAACTTCACTGCGATTCCCGATCGGTTGCAGATCAACGCCGCGGTTCGTTACAACGTCGCGTCGTACACTTCGCGGGCCGCAAACTCAGCTCTTGGTCCAAACGGATTGCCGTTGTTTCCCGATGACAGTGCGCGGTTCGACGCGTTTTCCGGCCGCATCGGCGCGGTTGTAAATGTCGCCGGTGGATTTGATATCGCGGGCAAGTACACGCGCGGTTTTCGCGCACCGAACACGACCGACCTCGGCATCATTGGTCTGGTCGGAACCGGTTTCGAAGTCGACGCGGCTACCGCTGCCGCACGCGGAGGTTTCATCGGCACGACCGCGGGTGGCGACGCAGTTTCAACTGGCATTCCCGTGACGCGTCTCAATCCGGAATTCAGCGACAGTTTCGATCTTAGTTTCCGTTATACGAGCCGTCGCTTTGGCGCTGAGTTGACTGGCTTCACTACGAAACTCGGCGACGTGTATTTCGATCAAGCGCTGGTGTTGCCGGCCGGCGCGACTGGCACTTTCCTCGGCAGCGACCAGATCATCTCGCAGAACGCCAACGGTCTCGTATTTGTCGCTGCTGCGCCGACGAGTCCCGTGCTCGTGCGTGTGAACTTCGACGACGCGCGTCTGAACGGCGTCGAATTCAATACCCGCGCGCGGTTCAACGATCAGTTCAGTGCCACTGGGAACTTCACCTACATCCGTGCGCACAGTTTGCTGAACGGCTTGCCGCCGAACATCGAGGGCGGCATTCCGCCGGCAACTGGTTTCGTCAGTTTGCGCTATCAGCCGCGTTCGCGTTTTTACGTCGAGGCTTACTCGGTGATGACAGGCCGTCAGAATCGTCTGTCGTCGCTCGATCTGGCTGACCGCCGCACCGGCGGTGCACGTTCGCGTGCAAACATTCAAAACTTCTTCCGCCGTGGCGCTTGTGTCCGTGGTCTCACCACGCCTGGACCAACCGGCTGCGGGTCCGCGGGTGGCATTCTCATTCCAACCGGCGAGACGTTGGCCCAAGTTCAAAATCGATTGCTTCCAATCGGCGCGACTATCAACGGTGTACGCGTCGTCAACAACGACACACTCGTGCCAACGCACCCACATCTGGCCGGTTATGGATTAATCGGCGTGCGCGGTTCGTGGAAGTTGCATGAGACGTCGGAGATTTTTGTTGACTTCGAAAACATCTTCGATAAGTCGTATCGAGGGATTAGTTGGGGCATCGACGGAGCTGGGCGCGGCGTTACTGTCCGCTACCGCTACTCTTTTTAGTTCCTTTCTTTGACAAGATTGCAGAATGGACAAGCTGGCTATTTCCTGAGGCCATCTTGTTAATTCGGTAAGTCTTGTCCACTAAGTTTTTGAGGCGAAGCTTTATTGACTCTGCTGACCGTTGACCATTTAACCAAAACGTTCGGTCGCAGATGTGTCCTGTCGGACGTCAGCTTCACTGTTTATACCGGCGAAGTACTCGGATTGATCGGCCCAAACGGCGCCGGCAAAACCACCGTGCTGGAATGTCTGGCTGGCTTGTTGCCGCTGACGTCGGGCGCGCTCAAAGCGGGCGATAAATCCGTCGCGCTGACACGACGAAAGGACCTGTTGTTCTACATGCCCGACGGCATTCTGCCGTGGCCCGAACAATCTGTTCAGCAAGTTCTACAGCTCTTTGAAAAGATGTATCGAAGTGGCGCTGCCAAGTTAACAGGACTTGTCGACGCTTTGCGTTTGCACGAACTCCGGCGCGCTCGCGTCGGTACGCTCTCGAAGGGCGAACGAAAACGTCTCATGCTCGCGCTCGGTCTGCTCACGTCTCAACCGCTCTTGTTGCTCGATGAACCGTTTGACGGGCTCGACTTACGTCAGACACGCGAAGTGATGTCGCTGTTGAGAAAAGAGAGCGCGACGGGACGAGCGTTGTTTGTTTCGATTCACCAGTTGAACGACGCCGCGAGAGTTTGCGATCGGCTGGTGTTGTTGAATGACGGGCGGCGTGTGGCGGAAGGCACTCTTAACGAGCTGCAGGCACAGGCAAACGTGCGTGAGGGTGGGCTGGAGGAGATCTTCCTTGCGCTTACCTAATCTGCTGGCGAAGGAGTTTCGCGAACTCTTTGCGACGCGCGCGTTTTGGTTGCTGCTGCTGGTCGCCGGATTGCTGACCGGTCACGGCTTTATCACCGCGGTTCACTTGTACGCGGAGATGAGTGGAAGCGGTGGTGGTCCAGCCGCTTTGCCGCAAGGCTTGACCTCGCTTGACGGTGTGCTGGTGCCGACGTGGGGCGCATACGATCTCGCGGCGACGTTGCTGTTTCCGTTTGTAGCGATCCGGATGATCTCCGCTGAGAAGGAAAGCGGCGCGTTGAAGCTGTTGCTGCAACTGCCCGGATCGTTACTCACAAAACTGTCGGTGAAGAGTTTTGTGCTGCTGTGCGCGTGGGTGATCGCGTGGCTTCCGGGTGTGTTGGCGATCGTGCTGTGGCGTTCGTATGGCGGCCATCTTTACGCGCCGGAAACATTGAGCCTGTTGTTAGGGCATCTGCTGCGTGGTTTGTTGAGTGGCGCGTTTGCGTTGGCGTTTGCTGCCGTAACGGAAAGCGCTGCTAGTGCGGCGATCGTGACGCTCGCGTTCACTGTCGGCACGTGGGCGCTCGACTTCATCGCTGCCGGACGCGGTGGTTTGGTTCAGCAACTCGCGAGTTACACGCCGACGGCTGCACTGCGTTCTTTCGAGCAAGGCTTGCTGCGGCTCAACGTGCTGTTGGTGATGCTGTTGCTCAGTTGCGCGGCGGTTGGTGTGGCTGCCATCTGGTTGGATACGGGTCGCGCTTTCCGGTCCCGCCTGTTGCGCAGTTTGCTGTTGCTGCTGATCGCGGCAGGGCTCATTTGGGGTGCGGCGAATGCGCGGCGGAGTTGGGACATGAGTGAGAACCGGCGCAACTCGTTTTCAGCCGTCGATGAAGCTGCGCTTCGCCAAGTCAATCAACCGTTGAAGATCACGGTCTTTCTCGCGCCCGAAGATCCACGGCTCACGGATTTCGAGCAGAATGTGTTGAAAAAACTCAGGCGCTCGCTCGGCAAATTGGACGTTGAGTACGCCGCGACGAGCCGCTCGGGGCTTTTTGAAAACGCCGAAGATCACTACGGCGAGATTTGGTATGAGCTCGGCGGGCAGAAAGCAGTTGAGCCCTCGACGATTGAAGAAGTAGTGCTCGATCAGATTTACAAACTCGCGAACGTCAGTTCGCCTGATCGAGCAATTGATGAAGGTTTTTCCGGTTATCCCTTAGCGGCTCAACCGAAATACGCGACGGCTTTTTTCTACTTTTTATGGCCACTACTGGTGATCGCCAGTTGGTGGATTTCCCGACGTTAACGGAGCTACAAACATGAAAAAGTTACTGGTGTTAGTAAGCGCAATAATTCTCTTCGCGGGCAGTGCAGCACCGCAGCGAACTTCGAAACCGAAAACCATTCGCGTCGATCTTTCGAAAGAGCGAAGCGGCCGTGATTCGACAAGGTTTCTCGCTGTCGTCGGCAATTGGTCCATAGTTGACGATGGCGGCACGAAGGTGCTCGGAGTCGACGGCCGCCAGTGGTTGCGCGGACAACCTGCGGGTGGGCTCGCACAGAATGCGCGCGCCATCTACGGCTCGCGGCACGAAGAGTTCATAGACAACGTGAAGGCGTTCGCTTACTTCCCGTACGCCGTCGCGAAAGACGTCGACGATTTTCATGACGGCACGATCTCCATGCGTTTCAAGCTCGTCGCCGGTCAACTCGATTCGTGCGCGGGCATTCTCTTCAACCTCAAACCCAACGGCGACTATCTCACCGTGCGTTTCAACGGCAAGGAAGACAACGTCGTGTTGTGGACTTTCCTGAAAGGCAAACGGAGCTTCGTAAAGAAGGGAACTGAGAACGTGCCGCTGCAATTCAACACGTGGCACACGCTGGAGATCTCAGTCAAAGGCACAAATCTTCAAGCCTCGCTCGACGGCAAGCACCTGCTCGACTACACGCTCGCCGAGCCGGTTTCAGGTCGCGTCGGTGTCTGGTCCAAGACCGACAGCGTCAGCTATTTCGATCAGTACACGGTAACCAAATGGTGATAATCATGAAACTCAAATCTTTATCTCTGCTCTTAACCTGTTTACTCACACTCTTCGCCGCGCCCGTGTTTGCGCAATCGCCGAACACCGCGACGATGATCGTCATCGTGACGGATCAAGCCGGCGCGGTTGTTAACGACGCGAAAGTCACGGTTGTAAACAACGACACCGGCGCCTCACGCGAGGCATCTTCGGGAAGCGACGGCACCGCGACGTTTTCAGGCTTGTCGCTAACCGGCACTTACAAGATCACGGTGGCGGGCCAGGGCTTTGCCAACGAAGAACGCAACAACCTGACGCTGCTTTCAGGTGAAACAGCGACGGTCAAGGTGACGTTGCAAGCCGGTTCGCAAAATGCGGAAGTCATTATCTACGGCACCGCGGAAGGCGTACGCGCCGATCCGCTGGTCGGCCTGCCGTTGCGCGCCGATCAGATCACTGAAACACCAATCCTGAGCCGCAAGACGACCACGCTGCCGTTGCTCAATTCCGCCTTTCGCCAGGGAAAAGGCACGGGCGATCTCTTCGTCAACCAGATCTACTTCATCACGGGCGCGGGTTCGCGCCGCACAACCACCGTCACGCTCGACGGCGCTAACAACGACGAGGGTTGGGGACGCCAGACGGCAGTCGCCACGATTCCGATCGGCGCGATTCAGGAAATCGCGATTCTCTCGAACGCGTTTTCCGCGGAGTACGGATGGACCGCCGGACCGGCATTGAACATCGTGACGAAGTCGGGAACAAACGACGTGCACGGTGAGGCGCTCTTCATGATTCGCCCCGGCGACTGGCAGGCCGAAACGTTCTCGACCAACAATTTCTGTCCGCCATCAGTTGCGACCTGCGTAACGCCCGCGACGCTACAACACATCAACCCGGTCGACATTCCGGATGCGTTGCAGCAGTACTCCGGAACGATCGGTGGTCCAATCGTCCATGATCGCACATTCTTTTTCGCCACGGCTGACTACACACGTCAGAACCGCACCACGCAGCTCTCGACTTCACTGCCGGCGTTTGTTTTGCCGGCGGATGGAAATCTCGAATACGTCGGTCACTATCGCCAGTTTCTTTTGGATGCTCGCGTGGACCACAGGCTGACGTCGAATCAGAACCTGGCGTTTCGTTTCAACGTCGATCGCTTCTTTGACGACAATCCGCAGGACGCGGTTGGTGGGACGAACGCGCCGAGTGTCGCACGCCGTTATTCACGCCGTGCCTGGACTGCTCAGGTGAATCACACGGCGCTCATCAACACGGGACTGGTAAATGAAGCGCGGTTCGCATACTTGCACGGCGATCCGGTCACGCTGTGGGAAGCGCAGAATCTTTCGACTACTTACACACGTGGCGGCGCGGTGCCTTTCACGATCGGTCAGTCGAGAGCTTCTGATCTGTGGAGTCACCAGGTGCAGTTCTCCGACACGATGTCGTGGTCGCTCGGAATGCACTACCTGCGCTTTGGCGGCAGCATCATTCATCACACATCGGGCGGCACGGGTAGCGAACCCGGCACCGCGATCCTCGGCACGTTTACGTTCAGGAACACGACTACAGCGCCGTTTGGACAGTTAACGCTCGACGACGTGCAGAACTACACGCAGCCGATCGATTTCGGCATCGACAGCTACGAATTGCCGCAGTGGCTCAACACGGTGTTCGTGCAGGACAGCATTCACTTGCGCAGCGATTTCACTTTGGACGTCGGCCTGCGTTACGACCGGCAAACGCTTACCGACGCCAAGAACAACTTCGCCCCGCGCATCGGCTTCGGTTGGCATCCCGGTGGCGATTCGAGAACCGCCATTCGCGGTGGCTACGCGATGTACTACACGCAGATTCGCGCGAACGCGGTGGCTGGCTATCTGGTTAACGGTCTCGACGGATTGACTACCTACACCGCGATCAAAGGCCAGGTCGGTTTCCCAACGTGTTTAGTGGGATCATGTCTTCCAGTGAATGTAGATCCGAGAACGATTCCCGCTTCGCAACTGCCCGCTCGCGACATCACGATCCGCGCAGGCTTGCGCGACTTCTATCGCGAACAGTTCAGCCGGTTTGGTTTGAACTTCGATCGGCTCTCGAACTATCCCGACAAACTCGTGAATCCGCGTAGCCAGGTGTTTTCGTTTGGCGCCGAACACGAATTTTTCAAAGGGATGTTCTTTGGCGCGGATTACGTGCATCAACGCTGGTCCAATCTCGATCGCACCGTCGATCTGAACGCGCCCGCGCCGTTCACGCGCACCGCGCCGGGACAGACGAGAAGTGTCGCGGCGGCGAATCTGACGCGTCCGATTCTGCCCGTGGCCGGTGGAGTCAGACAGGTGAACGTGATCATGAACCTCGGTGTGGCGAATTACGACGGTCTGCAAACGCAGTTTAGCTATCGTGGTAATCGGAAGATGTACGCGTCCGTGAGTTACACGTTGTCGAAGGCCACGAACACGTTCGAGCCGGATGGCAATGGTATTGGACCAAACGAGAGCAACATTTCGCAGCTTGGCGAGATTGAGCGTGGACCGAGCGTTGTCGATCAACGCCATCGTGCGGTGATTACGTTCTATTACCGGTTCCCGTGGGACTTCACAGCGGGAACGTTGTCGATGTTTGCATCGTCGAGGCCGTTTAATTCGACGACCGGCATTGATAACAACGGTGATGGTGCGAACAATGACCGGCCGGTGATCAATGGCGCGATCATTAGTAAGTCAGCATTTCGCGGCACGCCGACGTCGGAGGTTGCGGCGTTTGTTGAGAAGCGCTTCCGCACTTCGGAACACACGAGCATTCTGATCCGGCTCGAAGGCTTCAATCTTTTCAATCACGGAAACTTTCTTGGACGAGGTGTGACGGTTTACGGTGATGGCACCGTCGCGGCGCCTACGTTCGGACAGTTTGTTGGTGGTGTTGGTAGCTCGACGAACGCGATCCCGGCCTTCGCGAACATCGACCCGCCGAGAATGTTCCAGGTCCAGGCCCGCTTCACGTTTTAAGTAGACGGCCACAAAGAAGCACAAGAGGGTTCGCCAACTTTTGTGCTTCTTTGTAGCTAAAGCATTAGATTGGAGGGGTATCCTCGAAGGGCAAATCAGGCTGGAAGCTCTTGTCGCGTCCGGAGACGTAGAGCCGCATCGCGAACCACAGAATTCCTAAAGCCAAACCGATCCACAGCACCGTCCAGAAAATCGCAGGGATCCCGGTCGCGTTTGCCATGTTCACCGCGTCGGTCGGAACCGCGGGTCCAAAAGGCGACGCAAGGAAGAAAACCGTCTTCAGATCGAAGAGCGCGTTCAGCACGCACTGCACTGCCAGAAAACTAACGAAGAACGTCGCGACGCGCGCACTCGCAAATCGCGCAATCAAAACCAGCCCCACCGTAATGAATAGCCCGGCAAACAACGTGAACGGAATGCCGGACAAGAAGTTCAGCGCGAGAAGCGGCTTGAACAACCCGAAGATCATCGTCAGCGCGAAAATCAGTCCCGCGGAACTCAGCAACACGATCCGCGCGGCAATCGCCTTGCGAATCAGCACCAGCAACAACGCGCCATAAGCCATCGCGCCGAGATAGCCCGCACTCGCAATGAAGAAATTAGAGATGAGTCCGCCCTGCGTCGTGTAGGTCTCGCCGCTTGCGTTCATCGCGACGCTGAGGCTCGCGACGGAGTTGCCGGTCAGCAAGGCCGCAAGCGCGTGTCCGCCCTCGTGGATGAACGTGACAAAGATTCGAAACGGATACGTCAGAACCTCGGCGTAAGGAATGAACCACAGCAACACGGAAAGCGTCGCGGCGACCAGGAGTGTCATTGCCTGTGGTCGCGCGTCTTGTTGAAGCCTCAATTTCATCTTAAAACTCCGGCTGGCTAATCTAGCGCGTATTTTAGTTCGCAGGGGCTAAAACGCACAACGGTAACTGGATGTTCCCCTAAGTTGAATAATCCCCGGATTTTCCGCCGGTTTTGCGCTCCAGGCGGATGTCCGTGATGGTCATGCCTTTTTCGAGCGCCTTACACATGTCGTAAACCGTCAGGGCCGCGACGGAAACCGCGGTCAAAGCCTCCATTTCCACACCCGTTTGCGCCTGCGTTGCCGCTTCCGCTTCCAGCGACACGCCGGTCTCGTCGACTTCCGCGCGCACCTCGACATGCGTCAACGGCAGCGGGTGACAAAGCGGGATCAGGTCCGCGGTGCGCTTGGCGGCCATGATTCCCGCCAGCCGCGCGGCCTCGAGCGGATCGCCTTTCGGTGTGCGGTGCTCGCGCAGGGCAGCGACAGTCGCCGGACTCATCAACACCCGCGCGGACGCGATCGCGCGCCGCGAACTTATTTCCTTATCACTCGTATCGACCATACGAATGCGTCCCTGGTCGTCGACGTGAGACAGTTGTGTCATGGCGAAAAGTAGATAACAAAAACTCCGCTTGAAGCAAGTTGATCTCGACATCCGACCGCTTTTACATTTATCCTGCTGCGACCGCGCGCGAGCCGCTTACGCGTTCGGACCAGTTTTCGGCATCTTCATCAGCAGTCTGCTAGTTATTCCATTACAAATTTCAGCGGCAACAGAATCCATTTTTGGGTAGACGAACGTACATTTAGCGACCATTTGTAGCCGCCTTGGAGGTTAACTGTGTTTGAGACGGACAAAGAAGTGCTTGACTGGTACGAGCGCCAACCACGCGCGTTATCAAAAGAGTACGTCAATAACATTCGCTGGAACGAGATCAAGAATCATCCCGTAAATCCGGCGTTTGTGCCCGTGCTGATCTACATGCGCGACATCGAATACTTCACTGACATGTACTACCAGGAACTACGGCGCACGCCGACCGGTAAAGATCCGATCATCCGTAAGTTCATGGACCGTTGGAGCATTGAAGAGCTGCATCACGCGAATCTGCTGAACCGTTTTTTAGAAGAGGCGGGTTATCCGAGCGGTAACGACTGGCGCCACGAAGCAACGCGTAAGATACCGAAGCTGTATACGATCGGAAGTTACTTGATAGACCACGCGACGCGACCGTTTGGCAAATACTTCCACGGCGCGCACATGGTGTGGGGCGCGATCAATGAGATCACTGCGATGCAGGCGTATCGCCGGTTGTCGGATCTCGCCGGTCATCCGGTGCTGAAAGAGTTGTTGATCGGCATCGTGCAGGAAGAGTCGATTCACGGAAGTTTTTATTGGAACGTGGCGCGCGTGAAACTGGCGGAGGCAAAGTTTTCACGGGATCTGGCGCGTTTCATCATCGGCCAGTTCTGGTCGCCGGTGGGCCAGGGCGCGAAGCTTGAGTCGGAAGCGAACTACGTGATGGCGACGCTATTTCCCGGCAAAGAAGGTTTGGAGTTGTTCGATCAGAAGATCGGGAGCCGTATCGAACGTCTGCCGGGCTTTCTTGGGTTTAAAGGACTTACCGATCGAATCGCACCGATCGTGCAGCCGTAAATATCTCCCGCAAAGACGCAAAGACGCAA
>DATEHX010000178.1:0-20200 GCA_035279345.1 Pyrinomonadaceae bacterium
CTTCAACTACTTACCAAACAGGGCTTCCGACGCAACCCGCGTCACTCGTTATTAATTCCCCAAGCCTGCGCGTGCGGCGCAGTCTGATGTTTCAAATTCGATGGAGGTGCATGGTGGGCTTCAAAGTCGGCCAGAAAGTCGTTTACCCGAATCATGGAATCGGGACCATCGAGCAAATAGAACAGAAGCAGATAGGCGCTACTCTACTCCCTTTCTATACGCTTCGTCTTGCTGCTAACAACTCCCTGGTCTTAGTACCGGTTTCAAATGCTTCAGAAGTTGGCCTGCGAGCCCCGATCTCATCGGGTGAGTGTGAAATGCTTTTCAAAGCACTAGCAGATGATTTTTCCTCCCCCGCTAACGATTGGAAGGATCGCTTTAAAGAATTCTCAGAAAAGATGCGCACCGGCGATATTTTTGAAGTCGCCGAGGTGTTGAAACACCTGACGTATCTGAGTACGCTCAAACCACTCTCTTTTCGCGAGCAACGCATGCTCGAACGTTCACGTTATCTGGTGGTCTCAGAGTTGGCCGCTGTTTGCCGCCAACCGGAGTGCAATATCGAGCCTCGAGTAGACCAGGCTATCGCTCGCGCCCGTACCAAACACGACAGGCGCCCTGTCCGCACCCGAGCAGCCGGAGCCGCTGCCGGCCATTAGTTAACTGTCAGCAACCATTTGCGTTGAAGGCCGGTCCCGCGAACGGCTTAACCGCCGATCTGTGTCTACCAGTCCCTTCTTTGTCTGCCACCCCTTCGTGATATCATTCTGACCCACCTCAGAATGGATGAACTACCAAGTAACTTGCTCGGTTTAGTGTTCGCACAAGGCGAAACAGCCATTGCTCACGCGTCGACCGGCTCCACGCTCATAAAACTCTTTTCAGTATTGTTGCTGGTCGCCGCGAACGGCTTCTTTGTAGCCGCCGAGTTTGCGCTAGTCAGTGTTCGTTCTTCGCGGATTGAGACGCTCGCCGCGGCCGGCAGCCGTAGCGCGAAACGTTTGTTGGATCTGCTCAAGAATCTGAACTCGTACCTCTCCGCGTGCCAACTCGGAATCACGCTCGCATCGCTCGCGCTTGGTTGGGTTGGTGAACCAGCCATTGCGCGCCTTTTGGAAGGTCCGCTAGCCGGACGTCTTTCCGAGGCCTGGCTACACACGGTGTCGTTCCTGATCGCGTTTTCGATCATCACGTCGTTGCATATCGTGCTTGGTGAACAAGCGCCGAAGTTGATGGGGCTGGCGCTCGCGGAAAAAGTTGCGCTGGCGATCGCGTTGCCATTGCAAGTGTTCTACAAAATCGCCAGTTTGCCGATCCGCGCGCTTGATTGGGCGAGTGTGCGCACTGTTCAACTCGTCGGAATTAAAACCACCGCCGAGCACGCCTCCACTTACACTGAAGAAGAATTAAGACGGCTGGTGGACATCTCGCGCGAGAGCGGGCACTTGCGCGCCGAAGAACGCCGTTTGATTCATCGTGTGTTTGAGTTTTCCGATACGCTCGTGCGCGAAGCGATGGTGCCGCGCACCGAGATGGCCGCGATTCCCAATACCTGCTCGGTGAAAGAAATCACGAAAGCATTTGAGCAACATCGCTATTCACGGTTGCCTGTCTATCGTGAGTCGTTGGACGATGTGATCGGCTTCATTCACAGCAAAGACGTGATGCCTTATTTGCTGCATCCGGAGAAATTCAAACTGGAAGACGTGCTGCAACCGCCGCTTTACGTAGTCGACACCGCGCGGCTCGAACACGTCCTGCGGCAGATGCAGAAAGCCAAGATGCATTTCGGTTTCGTGGTTGACGAGCACGGCGGACTCGAAGGGATCATCACGCTCGAAGACTTGTTGGAAGAGATCGTCGGCGACATCTCTGACGAACACGACGAAGAAGTGAACGAACAGATCACGGAAGTGGACCCACATACGTTTGTCCTCGCCGGCGGTTTGGCGGTGCGCGATCTGAACCGGCGTTTGAAAATTACCGTTCCGGAGTCGGAAACGTACACGACGATCGGTGGTTTTCTAATGACTGAAGCAGGTCACGTACTAATGCCCGGCGAAGTGGTGACGTACGATGGACTTGTTTTTCACGTGGAGCGCGTTGAGAAGCGCCGCGTGATGCGCGTTAAGCTTGAGATTTTGGAAACTAACGGAGAAGGGGAAGCAAAGGATGAGTTGGATCGAGCACGTTCAGGCGCGTGAAATACTTGACTCGCGTGGTAATCCGACGGTCGAAGCGGAAGTCGTCTTAGAAGACGGTGAGATCGGACGCGCCGCGGTGCCTTCGGGCGCTTCGACGGGTGAACATGAAGCCGTCGAATTGCGCGACGGCGATGAGAAGCGCTATGGCGGTAAGGGCGTGTTGAAGGCCGTTTACAACGTCAACGAAGTAATCGCTCCCGCGCTTGAAGGATACGACGCACTCGACCAGGCCGAAGTAGATCGGGCGTTGCTGGAACTCGACGGTACCGACAACAAGTCGCGACTCGGCGCGAATGCGTTGTTGGCTGTGTCACTCGCAACTGCACGCGCGGCGGCGTTACACCAGGAGTTACCGCTTTATCGTTATCTCGGTGGTCCAAACTCGCGCACGTTGCCGGTGCCGATGATGAACATCATCAACGGCGGCGCGCACGCGGACAACAATGTCGACTTCCAGGAGTTCATGGTTGTTCCCGTCGGCGCGCCGAGTTTTAGTGAAGCACTGCGCGCGGGTGCGGAGGTTTTTCACGCGTTGAAGTCGGTGTTAAAGAAGAAGGGTTACGCGACGAGTGTGGGCGACGAAGGTGGCTTTGCACCGAACCTGCGTTCTAATGAAGAAGCCATCGAAACGATTCTCGAGTCGATCAACAACGCGGGTTACAAAGCCGGAAGCGACTGTTTGCTCGCGCTCGATCCGGCGGCGAGTGAGTTTTACGACGGCACGTCTTACGTCTTTAAAAAGAGCGACAAGCGCAAACTCACGAGCGAAGAGATGGCCGACTATTGGAAAAATTGGTGCGACCAGTATCCGATCATTTCAATCGAAGACGGCATGGCCGAAAACGATTGGGACGGTTGGAAACTGCTCACCGACAAACTCGGCGACCGCGTGCAACTCGTCGGCGACGATCTCTTTGTTACCAATACGCAGTTTCTGCAAAAAGGAATCGATCTCGGCGTCGCCAATTCGATTCTGATCAAAGTCAATCAGATCGGCACGCTCACCGAAACACTCGACTGCATCGAACTCGCGCAACGAAACAAACGCACCGCGATCATCTCGCATCGTTCCGGCGAAACTGAAGATCCGTTCATCGCCGATCTCGCAGTGGCCACGAACGCCGGCCAGATAAAAACCGGATCGCTGTCGCGCACGGATCGCATCGCGAAATACAATCAGTTGCTGCGGATCGAAGAAGATCTGCGCGACGCCTCACGCTATCCCGGGATCAAAGCTTTTCATCAACAGCCACAAAGAGGCACAAGTGATGACTAAAAGACGCGGTCCGCTTGCGCTGATCATTATCGACGGTTGGGGTTATTCTCCCGCTCGCGACGGCAACGCCATCGCTCTCGCGGCGACACCTTTCTACGACGAACTCTGCGAGAAATATCCGCGGACGTTACTCGAAGCTCACGGCTCGCGTGTTGGTCTGCCCGCCGGTGTGATGGGCAATTCCGAAGTGGGCCATCTGAACATCGGTTCCGGCCGCGTGATTCGTATGGACGTTTCGCTGGTCGATCACGAGATCGAGACCGGTGAGTTTTTCGATAACAAGACTTTGGTCAGCGCCATCGACGGCGCGCGCGATCGCGACATAGCGTTGCATTTGATGGGGCTGTGCTCGGACGGGCAGGTCCATTCATCGTTGACGCATCTCTACGCGTTGCTGAAGCTGGCGAAAGATCGGGGAATGCGGCGTGTCTACATTCACTGCTTTCTCGACGGGCGCGACACGCCGCCGAGCTCAGCGGCTCAGTACCTCGCGACGTTACAGCAGAAGCTCGCGACGATTGGTGTGGGTGAGATTGCCACGGTCGTCGGACGTTACTACGCGATGGACCGCGATAAACGTTGGGAACGCACCAAGCGTGCTTACGATCTGCTGGTCCATGGCGTGGGCAGCGTGTCAAAGGATCCGATTGCCGCAGTCAAAGAGTCGTACGAGCATGGTGTGACCGACGAATTTGTCGAGCCTATTTTGATCGTGCGCGAAACCGCCGAACCAGTTGCGACGATCAAAGACGGCGACGCTGTGATCTTTTTTAACTTCCGTCCCGACCGTGCACGCCAGCTTACGCGAACGCTCACCGTAGCGGGCTTCAACGAGTTTGACGTTTCCGATCGTCCGAAAGTCGACTTCGTCTGCTTCACGATGTATGACCAAACGTTTGATCTTCCGATCGCGTTTCCGCCGCGTCATCATCGCAACGTGCTCGCGGAAGTTTGGGGTGGGTTGCGCGTGCGCAACTATCGTCTCGCCGAGACCGAGAAGTATGCGCACGTTACTTATTTCTTCAACGGCGGCGTCGAGAAGGAGTTTGCCTGCGAGCAACGGTTGCTGGTTCCTTCGCCGAAGATCGCCACTTACGATCTGCAACCCGAGATGTCCGCGTTCAAAGTCACAGACAAGTTCCTGCGCGCCGTCGATGAAGGCGAAACGGACGTTTTCGTCGTCAACTTCGCCAACCCCGACATGGTCGGTCACACGGGCAAACTCGATAAGACGATCGAGGCATGTCAGTACGTCGACACCTGCCTCGGTTGGATTACGAAACGCATCCGCGAAGCACGTGGGACGACGATCATCACAGCGGATCACGGCAACGCCGAACAGATGATCGACCTGCTCACCGGCAGTCCGCACACGGCACACACGACCAATCCCGTGCCGCTTCATTTGATCGATGAAGAGATGATCGGCGTGAAGTTACGCGAAGGCGGCGCGCTAGAGGACGTTGCGCCCACGATGCTCGCGTTGCTCGGTTTGGACAAACCGGTTGAGATGACCGGACGAGATTTGCGGGAGACTTAGTCGTACGTGCCGTTTGATCCGCGCAACATACTCGTCATCGATTTTGGTCAGCTTGGCGACGTCGTACTGAGTTTACCGGCGTTGCGCGCTATCCGCGGACGTTTCCCACACGCACGAATCACGATCGCGGTCGGCAAACCCGCCGGAGAGATCGTCAAACTTTCCGGCTTTGCCGACGACGTGCTGGAAGTCGATCGCGTCGCGTTGCGTGATGGAGCTAAGCTGGTTTCCATCGGACGGATTTTTAGGTTCGTCGGCCAGGTGCGGAAAGCGAAGTTTGACTTCGTCATCGATCTTCACAGCTTGTCCGAAACCAACCTGCTGGGTTTCCTTTCCGGCGCACCGCGTCGACTGTACGCGCGCCGGCCCGGACGTTCGCTCGACTATCTGGCGAATTTCGAACCCCGTCCTCCGCGAGAAGCAAAACAGGCCCACGCCGTGGACCGGTATCTCGACGTTATCAAGCCCCTTGGCATCGAGAACGCGCCGCGTCTCCCTGTGCTCACGACCGCCGCAGCCGCGGACAAGTCCGTAGAAGCAATCCTGAGAAAGGAAAAGGCCAACTCCGGAACGCTCCTGGTCGGTCTGTTTCCGGGCGCCGGCCACGAGTCGCGCCGCTGGCCGCTTGAACACTTCGCGGAAATCGCCGATCATCTCATCCGAAATGAAAAAGTCCGGGTGATCGTCTTCGCCGGACCCGAGGAACGCCCGCTAGTTCCGCAAATGCGGACGATGTTTCCAGTCAAAACCATCTTTCTAGACCGTTTGACTATTCCCCAGCTCCTCTCCGCTCAGGCACGCCTAACCCTCTTTGTTTCCAATGATACCGGTCCCGCGCACACCGCCGCGGCCGTGGGAACGCCGGTCGTCTTGATCATGGACCGGCCGACACCCAACACATTCACGCCCGTCGGCGACCATCACCGGCTCATAGGCGCCGCGAAAATCACTCAGGTTTCGGTCCAGCAAGTCTACCAAGCCGCCCGTGAAGTCCTCGCCACCAACCGAATTGATAAACTAAGTTCACTATAGACAAACGCCGTTTAACTCCGCTAGTATGACTACGGCTCGGTAGAGCCGCGGGCGGAAATGGGGAGATAACCGCCTGCCTTCACGAGTAAATCTTTCCGAATTTAGCCTGCCTCAGCGAATTTAGGGAGAAAACCAATGTGTAGAATGATTCGATTAACTTGCTTCATGCTTAGCCTGCTGCTGCTCTTTGCCGCCGCGGCAAGCGCCCAGACCAACGTCACGGCTAAAGCCGGAAATGCCCCCGCGGTAGCCGCCCCCGTCGAAAGCGATCGCTCCAGAGATGGGCTAACCGGCCCGGTGCGGCGCGTGCGCACCGAGATCGCGAAGCTATCTTCTGCTGACGGCAAGCTTGCTGAAGGCAAACACGTGCTGGTGGAAATCGTGGCCTACGACGTCAAGGGCAACAAGGTTGAAAACCAGTATTTCCCGATTGCCGGCGCCACGCTGACGGGTAAGGAAGTCTACAAGTACGACGAAAAGGGAAACATCAGCGAGATGACTTTGCTCAACCCGGACGGCACGTTGTTGAGCAAGGAAACCTACAAGTATGAGTTCGATTTCGCCGGCAACTGGAACAGGATGACCACTTCAGTGGCGGTCGTTGATAGCCGCGGCATCACCTTTGAGCCGACGGAAGTCACCTATCGCAACATCATGTACTACCTCGATGAGAACATGGTGAAGATGGTCCAGCCAGGCGCACCTGCCACAAATAACGCCGCGCCCGCGTCGCAACCGGTTGCTGCTCCACCCGTTGCGAGCAACGCCGCGAAGACGACCCCCGATCCGAAAGCAAACGCCAACAAGGGTAGCAACAACGCGAAAACAGCTCCTGATCTACCGTCTGCTTCATCCGCCGCAACCAACCTTTCGGGTGCGTCGCTCGACGTGAAGACGCCGGTAGTCAACGCGAATCAGGCTGTGCCGATGGTCAAGCTTGACGCCGAACCCCCGCCAACCCCGGCTCCGCGTCCGATTCTGAAGCCTGTTTCCGGTGGCGTGCTGAACGGTACCGCGCTTTCACTGCCACCTCCGGTTTATCCCGAAGCTGCCAAGCGAAGCAGAACGTCGGGCGTTGTGACTGTCGACGTCATTCTCGACGAAACGGGCAAGGTCGTTTCGGCGACTGCGTCGAGTGGTCCAACGATGCTGCGTGACGCAGCGATACAGGCGGCACTCAAGGCCAGGTTCTCTCCCACAAAACTTTCTGGCCAGCCCGTGAAGGTTTCCGGCGTGATTAACTACAAGTTTGCGCTGGTTAATTAAACCTGCCTTTTAGGTATGGCGCGCCGGAGACGTCCGGCGCGCCCTCTCCCCCTTGTTTCCAACCTTGATCTTTTTTGTCTTTTTCTAGAAGGGACTAAGTTCTCATGGCGCTAACTGGACACCTCAGTGATCTTTCACTCTCGGAGTTAATCGAGTTTTTCTGCAATCAGCGCAAGAGCGGACGTTTGAAAGTTTTGTATCCGCAGGGCGCGGGTTATTTCTACCTGCAATCGGGTTCGGTCGTCGACGCGCGCATTGGAGTGCTGCACGGAATCGACGCCGTTTACTACGCGCTGACGCTGCCGAATGCGGAGTTTGAATTTCAGGTTGACGCTCAGCCGGGCAATCGGACCATTAACCAACCGTGGACGCAGGTGGTGTTGGAAGGTTTGCGGCGTTTGGACGAGAGTATTCAGCCGGGCGTGGCGTTTCCGCCCGATTACGTTTTCGATGCCGATGAACGTCAGCCGACAGAGAACAAGGCCGAAACGAGTGAAGAAGTCGAGAAATCATTTGCGCCTGCGTTTCTGGGGATGGGTAAAGAGTCGATGAATCGCCGCAAGCCGGTATTCATCGGCGCGGCTGTTGTCGCGGTGTTGGCGAGTGTCGCAGTGATTGGTGTTCCAGCGGGTTGGTACGGCACGAAGAAAGCTCAAGCGTCGACTGAGGCTGTAAGTCAACCAGCGCCGGCTCAAACCGCACAGACCGAAACACCCGCGCAGCCGGAACCAGCCGCTACAGAGGCCGCGCCCGCGACTGAAGATCCGGCCGATCTGGCAGCGAGACGTCAACGTGAGAAAGAGCGTCGTGCGCGTGAAGCGAAAGCCGCCGAGACAAATCCGTCTGTTGCGACAACACCGGCAGCGCCCACAGCCGATACAGCTAAGCCCGGTGCGAAGCGCGTGGTTGTGACTGTCACTTATGATGAATCGGGAAGAGTGACGCAGGCGTCTGGTGGCGATGCAAACGCGCTGCGAATCGCAAGGCAAAAACGCTTCCCCGCAGGTAAGGCTGGTTCGGCAACGATCTCGATTCCGATCAACTAAAAGAAATAGGTCGTCAGAATAATAGGTTCTATTGGTCCTATAGGACCTATTTCCTATAGGACCTATTCCCTCGCTAGCGCGAGGATCAGCAACAAGCCGCGTTTCAGGCCCTTGTCGCGGTCGCGTGGGTCGTACCATTCGGCGAGCGTGTGTGAGGCTCCGGAGGTTCCTCCTGCTCCGAGTGTGATTGCCGGAATGCCCAGCGAGATCGGCAGGTTGGAATCCGTCGACGACTGATCGAGACGCGGTTCGACACCCAATAGTTTCGTACTTTCAATTGCGAGTTTCACGAGTGATGAATCGGCGGGTGTTTCACCTGACGGTCTTTCACCGATCAACGTCATCTGAAATTTAAGCGCCGCATCTCCGGGCCTGCGCCGGCCGTTTTCCTCTTCAGCAGCCTCTTTCATCGCGCGCCGGAAAAACGCATCGAGACGTTTTAGTTCCACGTCCGCGGCTGAACGAAGATCCACTTCCATCGCGGCCCGCTCGGGAATCGCGTTCACACTCGTTCCACCCACAACACTGCCGACGTTGTAAGTCGTTCGCGGTTCTTTCGGCGCGGGGTAAGCCGCGAGCCGGGAGATCGCGCGGCCGAGTGCGTGCACCGGATTCGGTATTCCGAAGTCGCCCCAGGAATGACCACCCGGTCCATCGAACTCGACACGATAGCGCCGCGATCCGAGCGCGCGATTTGTGATTCGATCGACGCCGGGTCCATCGAAACTCAAAAACGCATCGATGTTGCGTTTGGACCAACTCCCGCGCGTCAGGAGATGACGCACGCCGCGCAGGTTTCCCTCGCCTTCTTCACCGACAGTGCCAACGAACAGAATCGAACCCTCAGTTTGAATCTTCGCCGCGCGCATTGCCTGAACGATCGCAATCAACGCGATCAGTCCGCAACCGTCGTCGGCAATTCCCGGCGCCAGCAAACGGTAACCTTCGCGGCGCACGGTGAAATCAGTTCCGGCAGGAAAAACCGTATCGAGGTGTGCACTGACGACGATCAGCGGTGAAGACGATCTTCCTTTGTAGAGTCCGATGCAGTTGCCTTCTTCGTCGATCGTTACTTCGTTCAAACCGAGCTCGCGAAACCTTTCGGCGAGATACTCCGCGCGCTCTTGTTCGCCGAAAGGAGTTGCGGGGATCGAGCAGATGCGAATTTGTTCGTCAGTGATCGCCTGAGCGTTGGTGTCGAAGAAACGCAACGCTTGTTCGACCTCTGGTGCTGTAGCGAGCTGTCGAATCGTCGAGGTGGGAGTAGTTTTGAGTGAGGAGACCACGTCGTTCACACCAATTCCAGAATCTCGCGCTCTTCGAGCACTCCATGTGCGGCTTTCGCGCGATCGTAAATACGATTGACAAGAGTTTCGCTGGGCTCGATGCCGCGCTTCTCGAGCCAATAGATCACGTTTGACTTCCCACTCATCGGACCAATCTCGATTACCTGTTCGAGGCCAAACTCGCCCGCGGGTACTCCCGAATAAACGATGTCCGCGAGACGCTGATCGCCTTTGCGGTAACTCTTGATCACCGCTGCCGCGTGCACGCCGGTCGCCGTGCGAAAAGCGTCGCGGCCAAACACCGGATAGTTATAGGGAACGGTCCAACCGCAGATACGCGCCGCGGTTTCACAGTATTCACCCAAACGCGAAAGGTCGTTTGTAATCCAACCGAGCAGTTTCAAATTCACCAATAGTTGATCGAGCGGCGTGTTACCGACGCGTTCACCGATGCCCAACGCCGAACCGTGCACTTGATCCGCGCCGCCTTGAATTGCCGCAAGCGAATTGATGACACCCAAGCCGCGATCCTGATGACCGTGCCAGTCGAGACGAATGTTTCCGCCCTGCTCTTCGATGATGCCCTTCACAAACTGAATGACCGCGCGCGCGCCGTCCGGCGTTGAGTGACCAACCGTATCGCAGACGCAAACTGCTTTCGCGCCCGCTTGAATCGCGGTCGTGTAGAGCGCGCGAATCACTTCCGGTTTCGCGCGCGTGGTGTCTTCAGTGACGTACATCACGGGTAAACCCTGCGACACCGCGAACGATACCGCTTCCTCGGTCATCTTCAACAACTGATCGAGCGTCCAGTCTTCGGCAAAGAAACGAACCGAAGACGACCCGATAAACGTACAAGCCTCGATTGGAATGCCGACGCGTTGCGATATCTCGGCGATCGGAATGATGTCGTTGCGATGCGTGCGTGCGGCGCAGTTTGGTCTGATTTTGAGTTTTTGTTCGGCGATTTCGCGCGCGAGCCGTTCGACTCCGGCGGCGTGCGTGCCGCCGGCGCCGGGCAAACCGATGTCGGCGGTGTCGATACCGAGCGATTCCATCAGGTGCAGGAGTTCGAGTTTCTGTTCGACTTCCGGCTCGGAAACAGACGGCGACTGTAGCCCGTCGCGCAGTGTTTCGTCGTCAATTCCGATGTGACGATTAGGCGGGGAAAAGGACGGGTCGATCTGATTCCAATCGTAAACTAGTTCGTCGATTGTCACGCTTACAGCCTCCGGGAAGCGATTACAACAATGGCACATTTGAAAGTCAAATGAGGGTAAACGTTCTGCAAAAAGACGGCTGCGCGAACAAAGAAAAACGTGAATCCGGCTTGCTATTGAGTCGCGTCTGCGCTAGCGTTTCTACGTTCTTCATTGCTTGCCACTTCAATACCGCTCTTCAATTCATCAAGGAACATTTGACACTTTGACCCTGACAAAGGATTCATTTGATGCCCTACTTGAATGGTTGGATCCGGACCGCGACAAAGCGGGTCAATCCTATGAAGCCATTCGTTGCGGTCTCATAAGGATCTTCGTCTCCAAGGGACTAGTCGACGCCGAGGCCTATGCAGACGAGACGGTCGATCGGGTGATGAAACGTTTGCCTGAAATTCGAGCTGGTTACGTAAACGAACCGGCAAGGTACTTCATTGGCGTTGCCAGGAACGTCGTTCGTGAGGCGCTACGCCGCAAAGAGGTGCCGACTGACGTGCTGCCCGAGTTTCCTTCGTTCCGGCCTGGGCAAAGCGAAATGGCTGATTGTTTGGCGAAGTGCCTGAGAGCGTTGCCGCGGGAGAAGTTGGAGTTGATTTACGATTATCACGTCTACGAAGGGAAACAGAAGATAGCCAGTCACCGGGAAATGGCGGGCGAACGGTCGATATCAGTGGGCGCTTTGCGTACACGGGCGCATCACGTGCGAATATCACTGGAAAGCTGTGTAAAACAATGTATGGAGAATCGCAGGAACAAAAGTCTAGGTGAGCGTCATAACAATCGAGCGGCTTCGAGGAGTATCCATCATAGCTGAAGACGAGAAAACAGAATTAAAGCGTTACCTGCTCGGGCAATTGGGAGAGCCTGAAGAGGAGCGGCTCGAAATGCGCCTGGTTTCTGACCCGGCGTTTGTCGAGGAATTCGACATGATGGTCGATGAAATAACGGCTGCCTACGTCGCTGGAGAGTTCACCGGAGAAGAAAAAGAGCGGGTTGAGGGATATTTCCTGCGAGCACCGGAGCGTCGACAGAAGTTGGAATTTATGACCGAACTGCACGACCAAGTTCCCGGTGCGTGGGATCGAGACCAGAAAACGATGCCGCGCCCCGGTTTTGTCGAACGCATTCGCGCCTTCTTTAGCGGTCCTCATTTTGCGATGCGCTTTGCGACGGCTGCAATTGCAGTGGTGCTGCTGGTGGGAGGCGGAGTGTGGCTGAGCCGTTCGGGCGGTCCGACACGTACAGGGTACGTCGCAATGACACTGGCGATTGGCGAAGCTGAGCGCAATACGTCAGGCCCGGCGCCTGAAACAATCAAATTGCCCGCCAACGTTGCTGAACTTCGTCTCGAACTATTGCTGCCCAGCCCACCAACTCAGCCAGTGCGTTACCGCGCGGAGTTTGCGTCACCGGCTGATGTGCGCGGAGTGACGATCACCGGACAAGATTCACGAGCCGTTGTAGTCGCTGTTCCGGCGTCCGAGCTAAAACCTGACCGATATGTAGTACGACTTTTTATGATTCACGCTGAGGGTCAGGAAGATCGCGTCGGTAACTACTTCTTCCGTGTCGAGTAGTTCTTCTCTTCAACTGGCTTTGCCCGAAGAGTACATCTGCGCAAGAGACCTTCTCCCGCAAAAGGCGCAAAGGCGCAAAGAAATCCTTTAGAAACGCGGCAGCGCTTTGCGGCTTTGCGTCTTTGCGGGAGATGATCTTCTGTACCACCAAACGACAACAAGAAGCAAAACGAGCAACAGAACGCCCCCGATAATGATCGGGAGTTTGCCGGCAGTGCTGCGCGTTGGTTTGACAGGCAGTTTGTACTCGCCCTGGAAAGTGAATCCCGCCCAGTAATGAGGAGAGCGCCACCGTGGCTGTTGGCGGATCGTATTCTGAGCCGCGCGCAACGCCGCTGCCGGAGCCATGCCTTTCTCCAGCATGTTTGCATAAAACAGTTTCATCAGTTCAGCCGTTACTTCGTCGTCCACATTCCACAAACTTGCGGCCACACTCGATGCTCCCGCATACATAAAACCACGCGTCAGTCCGATCAGACCCTCGCCGCGTACGTCTTTGCCGAGTCCCGTACGGCATGCGCTCAACACCACCAGATCCACTGGCGCCTGCAGTTCGAAGATATCGCTCACAGTGATGAAGCCCTGTTGCGGACGGCCTTCAGGATCCATAGTCGAAAGGATGAAGCCCGAGTATTCAGGCCGGTTAGGATCGAGAACGCCGTGAGTAGCGACGTGCAGAATCGAAACCTTCGAGAAGTCGGTGCGTTGAAACGTTTCCCTTGTTGCCTCGAACCCGGTGACAATCGAAGAACTCGCGCCGCCAATATCTTTCAGCTTCGCCAATTCGTCACGAGAAAACTGAAGCGGTTGTACGTTGGTGATGTCGGCCGAGTCGCCCTGGACTTCGATGTCGCGCATCGCGTTGCCCCATCGTTCCTTGTCATCCGCACTTACCTGGGCCACCAGTTCGTTGCTGCTCTTGCCCCTGAGCTCGGCATAGTTTGAGGCGAATGCTGGATATCCAAACGCGATTAATGTTTTCTCGGGAGACGGCCGTGCTGACTTCTCGCGGTTCAACTGACTCAGAATCGACGCCGATGGTGCATTTACAATCTCGTGGCTTGCGATCAATGGCTGCTGATCGTTCGGTGAAGTCAGGAGTTGAAACGGAACGTAATTGAGCGCGCCGTCAGCCACGACGATGATTCGTTGCGCGGTGAGTTGATCGGCAAGCGGCGCTATCACGAGTGACGACAAATCGTCGATGGCTTTCGTGAGCTGCGTTTCAGTCTCTTTACCTGGCCGTTTAGCGAGCAGGTTATAAACGTTTTGCACGGCGCTCGTGATTGTTGCTTCATCACTCAACACGACGAGCTTTATGTTGCTTCGCGTCACTACCCAGGCGTAACTGCCATAGTCTCCGAGTAGATATTCGAGAACGGCGGTCTGATCGTTTTCGATCTGGTTCTGAATCTGTTGTAACGAAGAGGCAGCCGGCTGCGTAATGTCGCCGTAGGCTGGATTCAGTTTGCGCAGTTCGGCGTAGACTTGCTCGTGTTCGGTTCGCAAGCGCGCCAGCGTTGTTTCGACTTCGTTTAGATCCTTTTCTTTGAGAGTCTCCGCGGACAGGAGTTCGATTCTGTGATCGACCTTGGCGCGTATTGCTTGTCGCAGAGTTTTCTCTCGACCAGCCAACTGAGGATCGACACCCGTCAGCAAATTGGTTTGCGTATCACGCAGAAGGTCGGCGAGTGATCGCGCTCGCGACAGTTCGCTCGCGGCAAACGCCGATTCGATCAGTTGTTGTGCGTCTCGTGACTTGCTTTTGCGTACTAGGCAAGCGACGTAAGCCTCGTAACGTTCGTGAACGCTGGCGGAATAAGCGGTCGTGAGATCGCGGCCGGGGGAAATGGTTCGGATGTCTTCAGTGTTTTCGAGCGACTGTTTGAGGTAACTCTCGGCTTCATCAAGCCGGCCGGCTTTCAACTCCAGCCGTCCTAAGGCGAAGTTAACACTCGCTTCACTGATCCGGTCCTTTAGTTTACGAAAGACGTCGAGGGCTTGAAGATAGTTGGGCCGCGCGTGGTCGAACGAGCCCTGCTGCTCGTAGGCTTGTCCGATCAAAGTGCGGACACGCTCGGCTTCGCCTCGGTTGTTAGCACTCTCGTACTTCGCGAGGGCCGGTTCCAGATGTTGAAGGGCAACCGCGTACTGCCCGAGAGCAATATAAAGCCGCCCGAGATTTTCATGACACTGCGCTGCGTGGAGACTTGTGGGGTCGAAATTCGGCAACGCTTCGTTGAGGTGACTCAGCGAAGCGGAATAGTTTCCTTGCAGATATTCCGTGTAGCCAATGTCCATGATCGTGCGGTTAACGCCGAGCGCTTCATTAGCGTCGCGGTAATACGCGAGGGCGTGGTCATATTGCACGAGCGCGGATTCGAACTTCCCGTTCTCGTTGAAAAGATCTGCCATGCCACTGGCGATCAGGCCCAGTTGGAACGGATCGTCTTTTATCAACGGCTGCGCTTGACCGAAATAGGAGAGGGCGTTGGACCACTCTCCCTTTCGTTGTTCTATATAAGCCAGGTTGATCAGTGCGCTGGCTTGTTCCTTGAGGTCGCCCTGAGCTTGCCATTGCTGCAGCGCGAGATTGTAGTTTTCCGTCGCCTCGGCCAGATCGCTTTGGGCGAAGTGACAACGGCCAATGTGGGCATAGGCGCGTGCCATGCCCACTTTGTCGTTTGCGGATTGAAAAAGTGCGAGAGCCTCTTGAGCCGTGCTCAACGCGAGAGCATGGTCGTCTTCGTTCTGTTCGTAACTGAGCTCCAGGCGTTGTTGCCCTTCACTCGATGGGTCCTGAGCTACGGCCCGAGAGGCTTCGACACTGTGAACGTACGTAGAGAGGATCAGCCAACTAAGTATGAGCGTTGCGATGCGTTTGAAAACGTTCATTACTCAGACGAGTCCGATCGCAGGAAACGAAATACATCCTCGGTAAATTGAACTGGCATCTTTTTCTTCTCTTTCACGGCCATTTGTAGCCTTCTGTTGCGCTGCCGTGTGTCCCGTGGGTAGTTCTTTATCTTCGCGCACTCGCCCACATCACCAGTCGGATCTTTTGGACCGATTTTGTTACCTTGAAGTTCGTACGCATCGATGGGCGATCCACCGCCAGAGATTAGGTTCGCAATGTCTTCGTACAGTTCTTTCTCCGACTCCTCTTCACAGGTCAATCTACTTCTACTCGCAGCACAACGCTTACCCTCCTCCTTCGCCATCTCCACACTACTGGGTTCCCGCATGGTCTCATCGAAGTAATTGTCAAGAAAGCTGAACCAGGAACACTCTTCCAACTCCTTATGCGGGTCTTTGTAGAACTTTTTTTCAAGCTCTTTATGGAGCTCTTCAGTGAGCTCTTTATTAAGCTCTTTGGCGCGCTCTTGAATGAGTTCTTCGTTGAGTTCCTTAGTGAGCTCTTTGGTGAACTCGTTAGTGAATTTGTAGTCCTTATACTCGGAAAGGATACGCCGATCCGCTACCGGCCTGATCCAGGGAAAGAAAACCGACAGGCCGTGTGAGTACTGATACTGATATCCCACAAACTCGGCGTCGACGATGATCTTTTCTTCGTTTGGATCTACTCCGCAGCGGTTCGGTTCTTCCTTCACGAGCATGTCCATGACTTCGTTACAAGCGCGAAAGAGAGGGCCCATTGGCATTGTGATGATACAAGAACACCGTCCTTCGCATTTGCATTGCAGTTCTCGTTGGCATTTGCGTTGCCGTTCCTGAAGGTCGCGAATCTGCGTACTGATGCAGAAACAAAAATCGTAAAGATCGGTGTACAGCTCCTGGAAGAAGCTCTGCGATTTCAAGTGGGCTAATTGAATGACGTCCCTGGTGGCTGCGTCCTTCAATCCTTCTTTCAAGGCCATGACCAACTTTCCAACTGAGCGCTTGATCGGTTCGACTGTACTCAAGTTGCACAACGTCAACTGAAACGAGTAGCCCGCCAACAAGTAGTCGGCGCTGTTGTGCAGGCAGTAGCGATAAATTCTAAGCAGCATTTTCCGGATATCGATATTGCTGCCGAATCTAACCAGGTCGTTGAAAATGCGGATCAGAATCGAACGATAAGGCCACGCGCCGACGAACGCCGGACCTTGTGACGCCAGCATGTATTTCGCCGTGTTCTTCAGTTCGTAGGCGACCTCCAACGAACTCACGGAACAACTGTGAAAACTGACGAACTCAAATTCGGCTTTTTCAAACCCGACTTCGCGCTTGAATTCATCGAGGGCCAAGCCGAGTTCGGTTAACGTGACAGACTGCTTGCTGGCGTGTTCGTCGTAGAGGAAAACGTCATTGCCCACGACGACTCCGTGTCCAAGCAGGAACAAAGCATAATGTCGAGCCGGGTACTTGAGCCGGCAAAAATCCAGGAAGCTTTTCAGACTTTCCTGCGGGTCAGGTTCCTCCATTGGCTCGCGCAGTTTCAATTGGTGCGTGAGCTGATCGTTTGGCGGTACGGGGGCCTCATACATGATTCTGTGTTGCTTTTGCAGCAGGTCTCTGAGTTCCGTTCTAACAGCTTTTCCCTTGCGGGTCTGCTGGTCTCGCCACAATTTGTCTTCGATCAGATTCCTAACAAACGGATCGTTACCCTGAAATCCGATATTGGCCACGCCCGGCAGTTTCAACTTGTTGAGAAGGTTAACGTCGAAAATGTGAGTTGGCGTTCCTTCCGTGTACGGATCAAATTGTGTAACCACGTTGGCCTCGGGATGGAATCCGGCTGCTTTGAGGGATTTGAGTTGAGACACAATTCCGGGCGCCAGGGGATTGTCACTAGCAAAATAGAACATGAGGGTCCATTCTTTTAGTTCTGGCATTGTCGTTCTCCTTAGCGGTCAGGTTTAAATACATTTGGGAGTCAGTGAAGCTTCGACTTCACATTATTCCTGGACCTTAGAGAGCTTTACCTTGACATGATCGCTGGTTCCGGGGGTGAGCCAACCAGAGGCGCGAGAGGCTATTCGCATCTTTGGTTGATGTCAATAGAAACACAGCGCTGCCACAACTCGGCGCTCGAAATCACCAGGTCTCGTGTAACCTTTGAAGTCTTCACGTATCTAAATGCGAAACTCGCCGGAAACATGTCGCGAGGTAAAGATCTTTTAGGGCGATCGACTGAGCCAAAAGCTGATAGGACCAGTTTTGACGAAGCACGACGCCTGTGTTATAGGCTCTTGCGAACTTCAGTTTTCGGATTCACCAACAAAGTTTTAAGTGAGTATCTGTGGCAGTTAAGACAATCGCCCTCGGATCTGATCGCGCCGCAAAGATCATGGCAGTGCGCGCGAGCATCGTCCGAATCGCGGCGATCGACGCCGATTGGACCAACGCCAACGTTGTTGCGCGGCGGGTTGAAACCAACGCGCCCGCGATGCCGCTGACTGATTGGCAACTCATGGAAGGTGCACGCGAACGCGCGCTTGCAGTGAAAGATTCATTGCATAGCCGGCGCCTCGAAGCCG
This sequence comes from Pyrinomonadaceae bacterium, assembly GCA_035279345.1. Classification (GTDB taxonomy): domain Bacteria; phylum Acidobacteriota; class Blastocatellia; order Pyrinomonadales; family Pyrinomonadaceae; genus PSRF01. Next base: position 17,925 of record DATEHX010000178.1, read on the forward strand.
ACATTTACGTCGGACTTGAAGGGGGCTTCCATTCCATCTCCATCGGCGGCGAGTGGCACACTTTTCTGCGTGGTTGGGCTTACGCGACTGACGGAGAGAAGAGTGCGTTTGGAGCCGCGCCGTCGATCTCCGTGCCGCCCGAGATTGTGAAGCGCGTCGTCCAGGGCCGGCGCGAGTTGGGGATGGTGATTGACGAAGTAGCAGGCGGACGTGACATCAGAAGCAAACAGGGAGCGTGGGGCGTGTTGTCGCGCGATCTGGTAACGCGATCGTTGAGTTTTGAGTTGGCGCTGATTGCCGCGTTTGCACCTTTTTATAACCCGAAGTTTTACTCATAACGATGAAGCTGAATGGATGAACTAGTGGCACAAGTTAATCATGACGAACCACCACCGCGATCGAACGCGGGTTGGGTGGAAGTGATCGCCGGATCGATGTTTTCCGGCAAATCGGAAGAGCTGATCCGCCGGTTGCGGCGCGCGCGGATCGCGCGGCAGAAGGTTCAGGTCTTCAAGCCCGAATTGGATTCGCGTTTTTCAGATAACCACATCGTTTCTCACTCCGAGATGCGGCACGAATCGGCAAACAGCCGTTCGGCGGCCGAGATCATGACGAAAATCGATCCCGATACCGAAGTTGTCGGGATCGACGAAGGTCAGTTTTTCGATAACGACCTGGTCCAGGTTGCCAACGAACTGGCCCGGCGCGGCGTGCGTGTGATCATCGCGGGACTCGACCAGGACTACACCGGCAAGCCCTGGGAACCGATGCCGCAACTGCTGGCTATCGCGGAATACATCACCAAGACTCACGCGATCTGCATGAAGTGTGGCCAACCGGCAAACTACTCACAGCGCACCTTTGAATCCGAAGAACGCGTAGCGGTCGGCGCGTCGGACAAGTACGAAGCGCGCTGCCGCCGGTGCTTCGTGCCCCACGCCGACGCCCCGACAGTTCACGGCGAATAAGACCAGCCACAGATTACACAGACAGTCTGCGGAATCTGTGGATTTCGTTCTGCTGGACAACGCGAACTCCTCGCCCACCGTCTCACGACGCAAGAAGTCTCCTCGATCGACGTTCCTCTAACCGCACAGTAAGACCTTCAGGAGGATGACTATGACACCTAAGTACCTGGTCACGATCTCGTTCCTCTGTCTGTTAATTGCTTTACCGGTTGGGCTCTTCATGAACGCTCAAGCCCAAAGAACAACCAAACCTCAGGACGATAAGAAACCCGCCCTGACCAACTACCGTATTTCCGGTCCCTACACCCACAAAAATCTGACCGTCTTTCTCGTACACGGCAAGGATCTCCTTCCCGGCAGAAACTTTCTGACACTTCAGGAAGCACTCGAGCAAAAGAAGGTCAGGGTTTACGAAACGAAAGAAGTCAACGAACTCGCCATTCGAAACTTCTCTAATCAGGACGTCTACGTCCAGGCCGGCGAAATCGTGCGCGGCGGCGAACAGGATCGAATGATCTCGATCGATTTCATTGTTCCGCCACGATCCGGACGCATGCCGATCGCGGCGTTTTGCGTCGAGTCCGGCCGCTGGAGTAAGCGAGGCGAAGAACAGGCTGCCTATTTCAGCAGTTCTGAAAATTCCGCGGCGACGAAAGAACTCAAGCTTGCAGCCAAGCGCTCTGCCTCTCAGGACGCCGTGTGGGAAAACGTCTCTACCGCGCAAGCGAAGTTGAGCAAGAACGTTGCCGAAATGGTTGCAGTGTCGGCTTCGCCCACGAGCTACGAGCTGTCAGTCGAGAATGCCAAGGTCAAGGAAACCACGGCGGCTTATATCAGCGCGCTAAACGGCATTCTGCGAAACAAGACCGACGTGATCGGCTATGCCTTTGCCATCAACGGTCACGTGAACAGCGCGGACGTCTATGCGTCGCACACACTGTTCACCAAACTTTGGCCGAAACTCTTGAAGGCCAGTGCGACCGAAGCGCTCGCTGAACTGGATCAGAAGCCTGCTGCTGAGCCGGTTGCGAGTGAAACGGTTCAAGCGTTTCTGGCCGAGTCAGAACAGCCAAAGGCGAAATCGAAGGAAGTGACGCAGCGCGTGCGAGTGGTCACCCGTGAAGACGACCAGAACATCTTTTTCGAAACGCAGGACCGCCGCGAAAAAGACGCATGGGTGCATCGCAACTACATTCGCAAGCAATAGACGGTAAAAACAAAACCGCGTTTTGAGTTCAAGGGGCTTTGCCCGAAGTGCTTAACGGCTTCGCCGCCGGATGTGAGGCGGGGGCTCTGCCCCGCCGGTTG
>DATEHX010000179.1:0-5672 GCA_035279345.1 Pyrinomonadaceae bacterium
TGTGCTGATACTGCGGCACACAGCACCAACGATACGAGCGCAGCTAAAAGCGCCCTAGTTGCGAGTCTCATCGCATTCCTCCTGCGAAATGAGTAATAAGAATTCGATGTAATAGTGCCGCCGTACCAACAAGTACGAAAACACCTTGTCGCACCGGAGGCTCCAACTACACTGTCAAAAACTTTAACCGCTTGGACCACTAGGTCCAGCGGCGACGCTCGGACTGCGATGTTAACAGAATACTTCGGCCCTTCTCGCAGTACTCCATCTTCACTAATACGCTATACCCGAGTGACTCCTGATCTGTTCATTCTTATAGGAAATGAACTACCCCTTGTCAATGACTTCGTCCCTCAAACCTGTTGCGCAAATATTGAGAAATCTTAACGCTGGTCCGAGTCGTAAATCCTGCCAGACCATACTCTACCTTAAATCCGAAATCAAGCCTTTTTCACTATTTAGCGCCGATCAGTTTATGTTTTTTCGGTCACGCATAGATGCCTCTCATGCGTGTGTCATAGGCCACGCGGTCTATCGCTAACATGTACGCCGCGGTCCTTGTATCGACCGAGTGTGCATCGGCATAACGACACAGATCATTGAAGCTCGCGACCATCTTATGCTCGAGTCTTTCGTTCACCACATCCTCGGGCCAGAAGTACCCCATGCGGTCCTGCACCCACTCGAAGTAAGAGACCGTCACACCACCCGCGTTCGCGAGGATGTCAGGGACCACGAAGATGCCTTTTTGGTGAAGTATTTCATCTGCTGAAGCGGTTGTCGGTCCATTCGCGCCCTCAGCCAACACTTTGCACTTCAACTTCTCGGCATTATGCCCCGTGATCTGATTCTCGGTCGCCGCCGGAACCAGCACGTCGCAATCGAGTTCCAACAGTTCCTGATTGTTGACAAACTCCACACCCTCGTAGCCTTCAAACGAGCGCGTGGTCTGCAAGTACCGCAAAGCCTCGGGGATGTTGATCCCGTTCGCGTTGTAAATTCCACCGTGGATGTCCGATATCGCTACAACCTTATAGCCGGCGTTATGCATCAGCTCGGCACCGATACCGCCCACATTTCCTGAGCCTTGAACCACAACTCGCGTCTCGGACGGCGTCATCTTGTATCGCTTGATCGCTTCATTGACTACAAACAGTATGCCGCGGCCGGTCGCCTCGCGCCGGCCTGACGATCCGCCGAGGTCGATCGGCTTGCCGGTGACGACCGCGGTCACGGTGTGGCGCGCATGCATCGAGTAGGTGTCCATGATCCACGCCATGGTCTGCTCGTTCGTGTTCATGTCCGGCGCCGGCACGTCCTTTTCCGGTCCAATGAAATCGAGCAACTCAGCCGCATAACGGCGAGTCATGCGCTCGAGTTCGCCTTTGGACATCTGCTGCGGGTCGCAAATAATACCGCCTTTCGCCCCACCAAACGGAACGTTCACGACCGCGCACTTCCAGGTCATCCACGCTGCCAGCGCACGCACTTCGTCGAGATGGACGTTAGGAGCGTAACGGATGCCGCCCTTTGCTGGTCCACGCGCGAAGTTATGCTGCACGCGATAACCTTCAAAGACCTGAATGCGGCCCGAATCCATGCGCGTCGGGATGTAAACCTTCAGTTCGCGGTTGGGAACTCTCAACACGGCGTAAAGATCGGGATCCAGATTCAATAGCTGCGCCGCGCGATCGAAGCGCGACATCATCGACTCAAACGGGTTGTCGTCTTTTATCTCGCGAATATCGTCGACGTAAGTTGTGCTGTATATGCTCGCCATAAAGCCCTCTCGAACGGTGAAGTCGAACTTATCTCAATTACCCGCGCTTGATCTTTAGCGGCAAAACTTCGTTCATCGAACCACTGCGGAAGCCTTGCAGGTCCAACGTGACATACTTGAAGCCGAGCTCACGAAAGCGCGCCGCCAGTTGCTCTATCACTTCTTTCTTTAACACGCGGTCCATCTCAGCGGCGGCAATCTCCAGCCGGACCAACGTGTCGTGATGCCTCACTCTGAACTCTTTAAAGCCAAACTCTCGCAAGATCTCCTCGCCACGATCGACTTTGCTCAACCGCTCGATCGTGACCGTGGTTCCGTACGCAATGCGCGACGAGAGACACGGGCTGGCGGGTTTGTCCCACGTCGGCAATCCCGCGCGCTGGCTTAATTCGCGCACCTCGCTCTTGCTCAGGCCGGCTTCGATCAGTGGACTTCGTACTGCGTGTTGCGTTGCAGCTTTGCGTCCGGGACGAAAGTCGTCAATGTCATCAGTGGTTGAACCGTCGACGATGCACTCGATGCCGCGGCTCGCGGCGATCGCTTCGAGTTTGCCGTACAGTTCGTTCTTGCAGAAGTAACACCGATCCGCGTTGTTTGCGCGGTAGCTCGGGTTCTCCAACTCTTCGGTCTGAATTATTTCGTGATGAAAACCAAACTCATTGACGACGCGCTCCATCTCAGCGCGTTGATACGAAGGCAGACTGGCTGACTCGCCGGTGATGCAAATCGCCCGTGGTCCGAGTTCGGCATTCGCGACATAAGCAACATAACTACTGTCAACGCCGCCCGAGTAAGCCACGATTACCGAACCAAGCGAGCTAAATATCTCGCGCAACTTCTGCTCTTTAAGAGCCGCACACTCGTGTGTCTCTTCTTCTTTGTGCAGGAGATTTTGCATTGAGTGGCCGCATGTTAGCTCATGCGCGAAGGGCAAGGCAAACATAAGCCACAAAGAGGCACAAGAAGCACGGACATGCTACTATCAGAACCTCCCCGGACTGGTTTCGATGCGCACATTACCCTGGAACAAATTCCTCCCGACGGCGACCTGCATGTTGCTGCTGGCCTTGAGCGCTGCTGCGCCCGTGCGCGCGCAGACTGAGGAAGCTTTTGGTGATGACGCGACCGATCCGGTGCGTCTGTTTGAACGCGGCCAGGCCGCTCACGCACGCGGTGATTTAGAAAAGGCACTCGGCTTTTACGAACAGGCACTCAAAGTTCGTCCCGAGTTTCCCGAAGCACAATTTCAACGTGGCAACGCGCTCATCGCGCTCAACAAATTCGACGAAGCTGAAACAGCCCTGCGCGCGGCCGTCGCACTGAAGAAAAACTGGTCACTTCCCCACTCCGCCCTCGGCGCTTTGCAAATGCGCCGCAATCGCGATGCGGAAGCCGAACAATCTTTTCGCCAGGCACTCGCGATCGACAAACAGGACGGACTCGCTCTGCGCCTACTCGCAGACATTCGTCTACGCGCGGGCGACGCAAAAGAAGCACTCGATCTCGCCACACGTGCAACAGCGATCCCCGAAGCTCCAGCATCGGCGTGGATCGCACTCGCACTCGCGCAGAAAGCCAACGGCGACAAAACCGCGGCGAAGACCACTCTCAATCGCATACTCGAAGACGAACCGCAGAACATCGCCGCATTGCTCGAACGAGCAGACTTATCCGCCGAGGAAAAACAATTTGACGCCGCGCTCAACGATCTAACCGCAGCCGCAAAAATAAAACCGGGAGACAAAACCATCGCGTCTCGTCTCGCCGACACTTATCAAAAGGCAGGCAAACCGGACGAAGCTTTAGCGGTCGCGAAAGCGGCGGGTCTCGCAGTGCCAAAGCCCGCTAACCCGGACGGCGTCGTTGGCACGCCGGAAGAGATCGAAACGGCGAACAGCACCGACCCTGCTGTCTCGCGCAAGGCGCTCGAAAAGTTACTGGAAAAGAACCCGCGCAACGCGATGCTGCTCGCGCGACTTGGTGCCTCGTACCGTACAGACAGTCCCGCACGATCGCTCGAATACTATCGCCAGGCAGCAGAGATCAAACCCGACTCGGCAGAATATGCGCTAGGTTATGCGGCCGCGCTTGTGCAAGCTCGCCGCTTTGACGACGCCGCCGGAATCCTGCGGCAAGTGGTGCGTCGAGATCCGCAAAACTACGCCGCGCATGCAAACCTGGCGACGGCGTTGTACGAGTCGAAGCGCTATATCGAAGCGTTACCGGAGTATGAATGGATCGTGGCGGCCAAACCGGAAATCGTAGTGGCCCATTATTTCATTGCCACCGCGCATGATTATCTTGGAGAATACCCGCAAGCACTCGCATCATACGAGAAGTTTCTGGCTGCGGCCGACGCCGGCACGAATCAACTCGAGATCGATAAAGTCAAACTGCGTTTGCCGAGCCTGCGCCGGCAAATTCAATTAGGAGAGGGCGCCAAGAAAAAGCCCTGAACGCATGCCGTTGGAATTACAGCGCACGCTTATCTTATCAACCACCATCTTTCTGCTGGCGTTTGTTTTTCTACCGTCCGTGTGCGCGCAAGACCAGCAGCCGCAACCGCAAGCGACTCCGCTCCCCGCACCGCCGCCGCTCAAAGTGATCACCAAAGAAGAGCGGGCGCAACTCGAACAGACAAAAGGTGAAAAGGATCGTCTGAAGCTGACGATCGATCTCGCCGTCGCGCATCTTACGCGCGCCGAACAACTGACGATGCAGACAGAATACGAGAAGGCTTCGGAAGAAGTCGGCGCGTATCACGCACTGATCGAAAACGCGCTCGAAGCTTTAGGCGAGCTCAAACAAGACAGCGGCAAGACTCGCGATCTTTATAAACGACTGGAGATGGCGCTCCGCGCACATGGTCCACGTTTGACTGCCATGCGCCGCGTCACGCCGCTCGAGTTTGCGGTCTGGATCAAAAAAGCGGAAGACTTCGCTCGCGACGGCCGCACCGAAGCGCTCAATTCCTTCTACGGTCACACCGTCCTGCGCGAGCAGAAAACTCCGGAGAAGCCTGAAGACAAACCGAAAGAAACGCCAACGCCGACCCCTAAGAGTAAACAACAATGATCACTCGCCCACTCTCCGTCGTCTTGTTTCTCGGTGCAGTGTTGTTCGCGTCGACTGCTGTGGCCCAACAGCGCGATCATCTGACGCCGCAGGAAGTCGATTTGGTGAAAGAAGCGCAGATGCTCGACAAGCGTATCGACGTTTTCATCAAGGCGGCGGATCGACGCGTGTTTGTGATAAAGGGCGGCACTGCGGCCACTGCGCCGAAAGACAAGCAATCGAAGAAAGATGCGGAAAAGTGGGGCGAACTCCCGACGGGTTCGCGTGCGGAGTTGGTCTCTGACATCGCGCGCATTCTCGACGAAGCGATCACGAACATCGACGACGTGAGTTCGCGTGACGAACGAAATCCTTTGATTGCGAAGTCGCTGCGCAAGCTTGGGACGGCGGTGAACGCGATCATGACCGAACTCAAACCAATGGCCGTCCAAGCCAAAAGCGACGCCGAGATCGCCAGCTTCGAATTACTCAACGAAGACGCTCAATCAATCCTCGAAGCCGTTACCAAACTACCACCCGAAGTCGATAAGAAAGCGAAAGCCAAGAACTAGCCACAAAGAGGCACAAGAAGCACAAAGGCACAAGAAGTAGAAGTCAGGTAAACACACCTTATTTCATCGTCTTGTGCCTCTTGTGCTTCTTGTGCCTTTTTGTGGCTAACGTCAGTCGCGTCCGTTCTTCAAAGTTGTAGTAGCGCGCTTCACGGCTTCAACTATTCTCTCTAAACCTTCCTTTGCATTCGCGCCACTGCGATCGTCAAGCCCTTGACGGAAATCCGTGAGGGGTTGCGCCGCGTAACCAGTGTAAATACCGGGCG
>DATEHX010000180.1:0-4076 GCA_035279345.1 Pyrinomonadaceae bacterium
CGAGAGTTCTTCCACCGTGAAATACACCGGCAGTGGATGGCCCAAACGTTGCCATTCGCGCATCGGCGCCTGCGCCTGTCGCAGATCTTCGGGCGTGATGCGATTGAGCGCAATGAGCAGGTTGTAGTCTGACTGCAACTCTTTGTTGTCCGCCGCCGCCGCCGAACCATAGAGAACGACACACGCCAGATTCTCACCGTGCGCTGCCCGCAGATCTTCAACCAGTCCGTTGAGAGCTTGCTGAACTACTGTCTTAACCATCGCAATTTTTGTGTGCTCCGGATACTAGCAGCACGAGCTACCAGCTTCCGCCCGCACCTCCTCCACCGAAACTGCCGCCACCGCCACCGCCGCCGCCAAAGCCACCGCCAAAGCCACCGCCAAAACCACCACCGCCGAATCCGCCACCGCCGCCGAACCCGCCGCCAAAGCCACCGCCGCCGCCCGAACGACCACTTCCGCCCAGACCACTCAGGAGGTTTGCGAGCAACAGTCCTTGCCACAAACCGCCGCCACCGCCCCATCCACCACGGCCACCTCTGCGACCACCGCCGCCTCGCGACAACACGATCAGGATGAATATGATGACAACCGCGCCACAGCAGATCGTGCCCAGACCGGCTCGCGATTTCGGCTGAAAGTCAGTGTCGCGTTCTGCCTGTTGCCGGTATGCGTAACGTTGATCGACACCGTCAACACTAAACCCGCGCTTCGCCGCGAGCGTTGCGACGTAAGCCTGAATCGTGTCGTAAATGCCTTTGCTGTAGTTTCTTTGCTTGAACGCAGGCACGAGACGTTCACGCTGAATTTGGCCGACGATGCCATCAGGCAGATCGCCTTCGAGATGATCGCTCACCAGAGTCTGGTACTTGCGATCCTGAACTGCGACCACGAGAAAGAAACTGGTCTTCTCGCCGCCTTTTGGTTCAATACCCCAACCGCGCGCGACAGCCATCGAAAAATCGAAAATATCCTGGCCGTTGGTCGTGTCGACCGTAAGCACGGAGTATTCGATCTGCGCGCGTTCTCTCAGGTTGAGAAAAATCGCTTCGAGCTTGCTGCGAGTGTCAGCGTCGATGACGTTCGCGTTGTCGACAATGGGAGTAAACGGAACCGGAAGGGGAACAGGAGATTGGGGCGGAGTCTGCGCCTGGACTCCGGGCAGGAGCGCCGCCGCAGATAAAAGAAAGAGCAAAGCCAACAGGCCGAAGCCTGGCCGCCAGTGTGAATTTTTCAAACGTCGATACAATTACTAACTTTTTCGCCCCTTGTTAACCCTCTATCACCTTGTGTAACAGGTAGAAGAGCGCGACTCCAACAAAAACGACAATTGAGACCGTGGGGTTTCGTTCTTCTTTATGATTCACTTCGGGGATCAGGTCGCTCGCTGCAACGTAGAGGGTTACGCCGGCAGAGAAGGGTAGCGCATATCCAACCGCATCACTCATGCGAGAGTCAAGTAGCGCGACCGCGATCACGCCAATCAGCGTCGCGGCGCCGATCGCGGCGGTCGCGATCAAAGCTGTTTGTGTGGAGCGTCCGGCGGCGAGCATGATCGACGCCACAGTGAAACCTTCAGGCATCTTGTGCAACAGAATCGCGATAAACACCAGCAGTCCGACTTTAAAGTTGACGAGAAAGGCGGACGCGATCGAGACGCCGTCGAAGAACGTGTGAATCCAGAGTCCGCCGACGGCTGTGTACGCAGCAGAGGGACGCATGAACGACTCGGGATGTGTTTCCGCGCCGAAGTGAAAGTGAGGCGCGATCGTGTGCTCGACGAGTTGAATGAGCAGATAACCGGCCAACAGCAGCGTCATAGCGCCGAGCACTGCCTCCGAGGCCGAAGCGCCGCGCGCGGTGCTGGTCCAGATATTGATACTCTCGGGAAGAATCTCGATAAAGATTGCGGCGAGCATGAATCCCGCACCGAGCGCGACGAGATACTTCAGAAATCGTTCACCCCACCGGTGCACACCTGACTTCACCAGGACGAGGCCACCTATCACGTTAGCGCCGGCCGCCAGTAAGCCAAAGAGGAGAATGGATGTCATCGTGTCGGGCCAATATACACCATCCACAGATTCCGCCGATTACGCAGACCTCAATACCACGAGAGGAGTTCTGTGTAATCTGTGGATGGTTTGAAAAGGCGGACAAAAGGCGATCGTTTCAAGCGGAATACTGTATTGACAGGGTCTGACGTGCAGCGTAGTATCCGATTCGGGTGGTCAAAAGTGGTCGGAAGTGGGTCCAACCTCGTAGCAACACCGATCATTAGCAACACTTTTCCTGTAGGCCACCCACCAAAGCTCTCTCGTCAGGCGATGAACTATGCTGCGAGGAAACTACACGGCGCGGATCGATGTCAAAGGTCGTCTCAAAGTGCCGACCGAGTTCCGGCGCCTGATGGAAGAGAAGCACGGCAAAGAATTTTATATCACGAGTTTGAACGGTGATTGCGTGCGGATTTATCCGCTGCCGGAGTGGGAGTCGATCGAACAACGGCTTTCACTGTTGCCCTCGATGGACCCGGCACGCCGGAAGTTCCTTGATAGAACGAACTATTACGGTCAGCAGGCGACGCTGGATAACCAGGGACGTTTGCTGATTCACCCGTTGCTTCGCAAGAGCGCGGAAGTAATCGGCGATGTGGCCGTGCTCGGGTACCTGACGCATTTGGAAGTTTGGGAACTCGACAAGTTCCGAGCCCGCATGCTTGCCGATCCTTATACCGAAGAAGACGAGGCGGCAATCGCGAGACTCGGGATTTGAAAGTTGGGCTTTGTACTTTGTTCTTGGTGCTTTGTAACAATTAAGGAGTGACTAAGCACAAAGGACAAAGAACAAAGCACAAGCAAAAGGTCTTTGAACGAGATCACGGGGCGGTGGAGATGGCTGCGCTTTTGGGGGGCATTAGCGCGCCCCATCGCCCCGTGCTGCTTAAAGAGACTCTGAAGTTTCTCGTTCCTGAACGAGGAGGTCTCTTTGTTGACTGCACGGTTGGCCTTGGCGGACACACCGAAGCGATTCTGAATTCCTCCGAGCGTACTCGTGTCGTCGGGATGGATCTCGATCCCGCGGCACTTGCTTATTCGCAAAAACGACTCGCTTCGTTCGGCAATAGATTTCGCGCTTACCAGGCCAACTTTCGCGAACTGGCTGATGTGTTGAGCCGCGCAGGCGAACGCGATCCCGACGGGATTCTCGTAGACCTCGGCGTTTCTTCACTCCAGTTCGATTCCCCCGAACGCGGTTTCAGTTTTCGCTTCGACGCTCCATTGGACATGCGCATGGACACGACGAGCGGAGCTACCGCGGCCGATCTTCTTCAGCAACTTCCCGAATCGGAAATTGCCAGAATCATTTTTGAATTCGGCGAAGAGCGATTCTCCCGGCGCATTGCTCGTCGCATCGTCGAAAGACGCGAACAAGGGACGCCGGTAACGACCACTAAAGAGTTGGCCGATCTCGTCGCGTCGGCTGTTGGTGGTGGTAAACGGCAGCAGATTCATCCGGCAACGCGCACATTTCAGGCGTTGCGTATCGCCGTTAACAACGAGCTCGAAGGGTTAGGTGGTTTTGTTGAAACAGCAGTCGATCTTTTAGCACCCGATGGCCGCTTTGTGGGAATCAGTTTCCACTCGCTCGAGGATCGAATCCTCAAGCAGGAATTGCGACGGTTATCGGGCCACTGTCAATGTCCGCCACGTTTGCCGGTTTGTTCGTGCGGCGCGCGAGAAGTGGTTGAAGTTTTAACTCGCCGTCCGGTGGCGCCAGGTGATCGCGAGATCGAAGAGAACCCGCGAGCACGCAGCGCAAAATTACGAGCAGCTCGCAAACTCGTCTCCCAGTGACGCGCGCGATGTGACCAGAAAGAAACTCCCGATTTAATTACAAGGGGTAGGTCAGCTATGAAACGATTTCCCGAGCATCAGCTTAACGCGAAGGTTCGCCGCACACGCGACACGACAGCGCTCTCCCGTTTGGCGCTGCTGTTGTTCTGCGGTTTGGTCCTGGCGGGTGGTTTTGTCTTTGCCGCCAAACAACACTTCGCAGCCGTCCAATACGGTTAT
>DATEHX010000181.1:0-3774 GCA_035279345.1 Pyrinomonadaceae bacterium
TCGTTACCCCAACGCAGCATCCCGATGTGATTCGACTTGTTCGCGTCGCGCACCGGATCGCGATCGATAAACCCGAGCTTCTGCCGCAAGAGCTCGACGTCCTTCGGATCGCCGGTTAGAAACTGCCAACCGGGCTTCACCTTGTAAGCCTTCGCATAATCAGCCAGGACCTTCGGCGTGTCTTCTTCCGGCTTGAGCGTGATCGAATACATGAAGATGTCTTTGCCGACGCGATCGCCGAGCAGTTGCTGCACCTTCACCAGGTTCGCAGTCGTTCCCGGGCAGGTACCTTCACACTTCACGTACATGAAATTGATCAGAACGATCTTGTCTTTCAGCAGATCGTCGTAGAACTTGACCTTCTTGCCTTCGTGCGTGGTCAACGTGACGTTGGGAAAACTTCGCTCCGCGAGCCGTTCGCGCGCCGTCTTCATTCGCTTCGTCTCTGTTTGAAACGCGCGCGTTCCGTCACCAGGCACAACCGTCAAACCAGCAAGCAGGACAAGCGCAAGTAGTCCAGTAAACATGTTCCTAAACATCTTTTCGCTCTCCTTTCTTACGGGTTTGTCCTGTTGTCGCCAGCGCCGTCGACGATCTCCCACAGCAGCATCATCGCGTGATCTTCGTGAACGACGTTGTGGCAGTGGAATGGATACTTGCCTGTGAAATCGCGGAACCGGAAAAACACCTTCGTCTGCATGTTGTGCTCCAGACGGATCACGTCCTTGCGCCCGTTCAGCACGAGACCGCTGGAAGCCGGCGGCGCGCCGTTGACCGAAAGGAATTGAAACTCTTCGAAGTGAATGTGCGCCGGGTGTTGCCAACCGCCGGAGCTGTTCGTAACTACCCAGTGCTCCACCGAATTCTTCGCGACACGCGCCCGCACTTCCTGACACTCCGGATCCATCGAACGGCCGTTGATCGTCCAGTTGCCATTCGAGCGATCGAAGTTGAAGTTGCGCGTGATGCGCGGCGTCGCCGTCTTGTCCGGCAAACCATAGAATTTCGTGATCGTCGCCGGGTCAACGCTGCCGTCGCCGATCGCCGGCAGATCTACAACGATCTTGAGAATCAAATTACCTTTTCCCGCGGCCAACACCTTGCCGGTTGGACCACGCCCGTCCTGTTGCTCCAGACGGTTTTCGATGTACAGCGTTTTGCCCGCGTACTTCGAGAAGTCGATGATCAGGTCGGCACGCTCGGCCACGCTGATGCGGATGCTTTCTACTTCAACCGGATGATCGAGCAGGTTTCCGTCCGTGGAGATCTGGTGAAACTTGATCCGCGCGTTCAGGTTGGACGTATCGGTGAAGAAGAACTGGTAGAACCGCGATGGTCCAGCGTCGAGCCAACGGAAACGATAGCGACGCGGATGCACGTGCATCACCGGCTGCACTTTGCCGTTTACGAGGAAACGATCGCCGAGCACGCCGTCGAAGTTGAAAGTATCAAACGCGAGGATGCCGGTCTCTGAATCGTAAAGATGATCGCTGAAAACCATCGGCACGTCGAAATTGCTGTCGTCGCTGATTCCGTCGCCGAATGACGGCAGGTGGAAACCGGTGGACTCGTCGCCAGTGTCGTGGTCGTTGAAAAGCAGATACATTCCGGCCAAGCCTTTGTAGACGTTCTGCGACGTGAAGTCGTGCATGTGGTCGTGATACCAGAGCGTGCTCATCGACTCCTGAATGTCGCCGCCGATGTCCTGGTGCGTCGAGTTCACACCCGCTAAAACATTCGGATAGTGCTGGTCATAAAACTGTCCGACCTGGAAGAAGTCACACGGATTGCCGTCTGACTCCGCGGGCGTGTGGCCGTTGTGCAGGTGCGTCGTGACGAGGTTCTTGCCAAACCCGCCGTTGTTTGCGGGCAGGTTGTTGTGGTTGCGGACGAGGACCGGTTTGCCGTAGTGCTCCACGTAGAGTGGACCCGGAACCAAACCATCAAAGCCCCAGAGCGGTTGGACCGGCAGCGCCGGATGCGTGACGATGTTTGCCAGCCGCTGTTCGACTTCGTAAAACTTCACTGGGGGAAACTGAGTGAAAGCCTGATGTGGAATGGTTCGTCCTTCGCCGGCCGCGGTGTTTGGTAGCACTGTCGGCACAGGGTTCAGGACCGCAGTTGGTTGCTTCACCGTCATGCGTACGAATGGTTGCACGAACGGTGGCGTCGGCGGGCTGCTTGGACCACTGCCGCTGCCGCTGTCGAACAAGAGACGGCCGGCACTGCTGCGCGCTCTGACACTCAAACCCGACATCGGAATCAGCAAACCAGCGCTCGTCAGCAAGCCCATTCTCAGCATCTCGCGCCGGCTCAAGCCGGCCGCGACGATCTCGCGCCTGTTTTTGGCGGCTTGCTGTTTCTCCTTCTCCGCCCTTCGATCGATCTTCGAGATGTTCGCCATTAGAGTTCTCCTTTTGAGTACACCTCTGCGCGATCTTTATAGGTCCTATAGGACCTATAGGACCTATTTTGATCACACAGAGAAATTTCGGATGCGGCTTAGTTACACCAGTCGCCGGTTTGTTGCAGGCAGCGGAAGTTGTTGCCGAGTGCGGGGAAAACCGGAGTGCCGTCGGCACGTTTTACGTCGCGGATGAAAGCGTCGGGCCGGATGAAACCGTCGCGCGGATCTTCGGGAATCGGGCAGATGACCCAACGGAAAACAGGGTCGTCAACCGGTCTCGTGCGCAACTCGATAAAACCTTTCGAGGCGAGGTTGTCGATCTGCGACGGGCTCGTAAGAATCGCCGTGCCGTCGAGATCGCGACCGTTTGTAGCAGCGATCGGATCGAGTTCTTTGCGTCCCGCGGACGTGAAAGCTTTAGGCGTGTAGACGACCCAAACTGCTACCCACATTCCGAGTGGATCGTTTGAGAAGTAGCCATCGCGAGTGTCGAAGAGATTGTCCTGGCGCTTGTTCGGCAGGAAGGGATCGAGAATCGAGCCGTTCGACGCTTTCGGAAAAATGAAAACGCGGAAATGCTCGGCCGTGTCGAAGGCTGCCTGGCCACGCGAAGTCAGTTGGCCTGCGGCGTTGCGTTCGAAACTGGTGAAATTGAGCACGCCGAAGATGTTGGCGTAAGTCAGACCGCTCGAGCCGGTCGTGCCGGGAGTTGTTTCGATGGTGCGAACGTTTCTGCGATTCGGATCGGTGTTGGTGTTGTCGATGACCCAATCGCCGGCGCGAGAGGCGGTCCCGACGCGCAGTACGATGTTTTCCGGCACGATGCCGTGTGCACGGTAAGCAGTATCACTGAAATCGAAAGGCGAGGTGCCAAGGTCGTCGTCTCCGCCGCTCGCGGCAACGTGTGTGCGGGGGCTAATTCCCACCAGCGCGGTCAGGGTGAGCGCAAAGATGGCGAGCCAGAGGGGCGGCATTTTTGAAAACTTCTTGTTCGTTCTCATGATCGGTGGTTCTCCTTGTGTTGTCTCATTCCAATGCGAGGTGACGAGGGGCGCATCATGAAGGAGAACCGCCGGGGCGTATGTCAGCACCGCGACAGCAATGTCAGCGCGCTGACAAAACTGAAAAAATAGGTCCTATATGACCTATAGGACCCATAACTTTTCGCTAAGCGTAAGTCTGGAGTTCTTTCAGACACTTCACTCGAACCCAGCCGCGTCCAAGCTCGATAATGCCCCGGCGTTCGAGATCGTTGAGGAATGTGGTGGTGGTCTGACGTGCGGCGCCGATCAAACTCGCAACATCGTGATGTGTCAGCGGGACGAGATAATCAGTATTACCAGTTTCAGTTTCCGCGGCACTCGTCG
>DATEHX010000182.1:0-16017 GCA_035279345.1 Pyrinomonadaceae bacterium
GCAGCGCCACGTTGTTGCCGCCAAAGCAACCCGTGCGGATGGCCTGTGTTGTGACAACACCTTGCGCATTTACCACAGGAGCGACGCAGGTGTTGGCTGCGTTATTCGGATCGCGCAGCACTCCGTCGTCCGCGGTCCCGATGATGCCGTCAAAGCCCCGCAGCCGCCGTGAAAAATCGCCGTTGAGTTCCGCGAGTGTCGGGACTGTGCGCAGTTGCGCGTTCGAAAGACGACGGATGTATTTCCACTCCTGTCCGCCAAAGAAAAATAGCTTGTCTTTGAAGATTGGACCACCAAAGCTGTAGCCGAAGTTATTGAAGCGCAATGCGGGCCGCACGGGCGCGAAGAACGAGCGCGCATCGAGTTTGTCGTTGCGAATGAATTCAAACACGCTGCCGTGGAAGTCGTTGCTGCCGCTGCGCGTGACGAGACTAACTTGCGCGCCGGAGTTGCGGCCGTACTCGGCGGAGAAGTTTGACGTCTGAATCTTCACTTCCTGAATGTAATCGAGGCCGAGATTGTTGACCTGGCTGGCGTTGCTGCCCGATTGCAGATTGAAGCCGCCGTCGATAGTGACGTTATTCGTCTGGCCGCGATTGCCGTTGATCGACTGATTGTTCGTGGCGAGGCTCGTCGTCAACTCGAGTTGATCGTCATTGGTCAACGTGACGCCGGGAACGAGCGACAAAAGCTGAATGTAGTTGCGGCCGTTGAGCGCGAGGTTCTGCACCTGCTGGCGATCGATCACGCGCGAGACTTCGCCGGAAGTCGTGTTCACTGTTTCGCCACCGGCGGCGACAATCTCGACCGTTTCCGAAATCTGACCGGCTTCCAGTTTGATATCGACTGTCACGCGCGCGTCGGCAGTGATGTTTTGACCGGAGACCAAAGCCTTTTTGTAACCTTTCTGTTCGGCTTCAATCGTGTAGGTGCCGACGGGCAAGTTGGTCACGGTGTAGAAACCGTTGTCGTCAGTGGTGACGGAGCGTTCGGAGTTCGTCGCACTGTTGATGATCTTAACGGTTGCGTTGGGAATGCTGGCGCCGTTTGCATCCTGGACCGTGCCTGAGATACGTCCCACGACCGTTTGCGCGTGCGCGCTCGAGAAAGCGACGAGGGCAAATAACAACACGCCGCAAACCTGAGAAAGGGATAGTCGGATTCCTCTTCTGCCTCGCATCGTCTGACACCTCCAAGTAATTGTCGATTTTCGATTTTCGATTGCCGATTGAAAGCCTTCGAAGATGGGTATCGGTGACGTTCCCCACAATCGGCAATCGAAAATCGGCAATCGACAATGGCCCTAGGCCACCATGGGCGCGGCGAATGCGGGCGCTGCTACGAGAGCGACGGCGCCGCGCAAACGCGGGTGTTCTTCCGCTGGTACGATGTGAATCTCAGTTGTGCCACCAAAGTCAGTCAGCGTGCGTTCGCGCACTGCGACGCGCACGATCGGTTCGATCAAGCTCCAGGCTGTGGTGATTTCGCCGCCGATGTAGATTCGCGCCGGGTCGAGTGAGTTGATGATCGAAGCGAGACCAAGCCCGAGATAACGCGCGGTTGAGTTGATCGCCGCGAGTGCTTTTGCGTCGCCCGCACGAGCGCGTGCGATCAAGTCTTCAACAGTGAAAATGGCGGTTTCAGCGTCGCGCGGCCGCGCTTCCGTGAGGTCGTGTCCGAAGTAACGCGACAACGTCGCGAGATTCGAAACATACGCTTCCCAGCAGCCGGTGGCGCCGCACGAACATCTTGGTCCATCAATGCTCAACGGCACGTGACCAAACTCGCCGGCCGTGTTGTGCCGTCCGCGCATTAGTTCACCGTTCACCACGATGCCGGTGCCGACGCCGTCAGAGATACTCACGAACACGGAATTGGTCGCAGCGACCATGTCACCGCGCGTGGTCCACAGTTGGGCCAGTGCGCACGCCTTACCGGAGTTCTCGACGTGCACTGGAATTCCCAGAGCCGCCGCGAGCGGATCGCGCAAATTCACGTCGCGCCAGCCGAGTGTCGGCGCGTGCAACACACCGCCAAGCGCGGGATCGACCATGCCCGGTACAACCACGCCGACACCGGCGCACGAGCCGATCTCCTTGTCGGCCAACGTCTGTTTGATCCGCCGCGCTAGCTCCTGCGTCAGAACGGCCACGTCTTTGTTTGTTTGAAAACTGCTGACGACGCCGAGTTGTTTGCCCATCAAGTCGGTGACGAGGATGTAGGTGCGCGATGCGCGAATGTCGACGCCGACGACGCAACGTTGGCGCGAGTCGATGTAGAGAAAAGTGGGGCGGCGGCCACGGCCCACTGCCTCGCCGAGTGCGCCCTCAAAAATCAGCGATTCGCTCAACAGTTCGCTGACCAGCAGACTCGCGACTCCGCGCCGGACGCTCATCAAGCGCGCGAGATCGGCGCGCGAGATTGGCTGATGCGTGCGAATCAGGTTGAGCGCGATTTGGCGGTTGATTTCGCGGCTCGTGCCGCGGCGTGCGACCTTGAAATCGTGTGGGTTGATCTTACGCATTCGAAATTGTTCGCTCTTGGGACTTAATTGCCAAACCCTTTCGATTAGGAGGAAAGGGCGTTATAAAGCTGTAGCGGGAATTTGTCTAAACGCGGAACATATACTCTCGCCGTCGAGAGCTGTCAAGACTTTTTTCAGTTTTTTCGCCACGGACTACACGGACAAAGCTACCGGCGGGGCTTCAGGCTCGCGGCGATCGCCGCTTCGGCGAGTGGAGCCATCACGGCGTAGCCTGCCGCGTTCGGATGAAGACCGTCGTCGCTCAGTTCGTTCTTCAGGAAGCCCTGGAGGTCGACCGTTGCGGAGAAATAATCGAGATAGACGTGACCGTGTGTTTTGGCAAACGCTTTCAGCCACGTGTTGAGCGCGAGGATTTTTGCCGGTGGACGACGCTCTGTTTGCGTCAATCGCTTGCCGTCGCGCATTTCGTAGTCGCTGACGGGAAGTACTGAGGCGAGAACTACCCGAATGCCGTTGGCGGTGGCGAGTTGGGCCATCGACTGAAGGTTGGCTTCGATATCTTCGAGGGTCATCGGGCCGGTGTTGCCCGCGAGATCGTTTGTGCCGGCGAGGATGACGACGACCTTTGGCCGCAGAGCGATCACATCGGGACGAAAGCGAATGAGCATTTGCGGCGTTGTTTGGCCGCTGATGCCGCGATTGATGTAAGGCTTGCCTGGAAAGAAGCCGCCGTATTTTGGATCGTCCCACGAATCGGTGATCGAGTCGCCCATGAAGACCACGCGCTGTTCGTTCTTTGCGGGCGGTACGATTTTCTTATTGTCCTCGTTGTAACGAGCTAAATTAGGCCAGTCGGTTTTGCAGTCCGACGGGTTTTGGACCGGGGATAAAAGCAGGATAAGAGCAAGGATCGAAGTAAGCATAAATTAGCTCCGTGTGCGCCAGCGATCGATCGCCACGGCGATCACGATGATCGCGCCGATGATGATCTCCTGGATGTAGTTGGGCCAACCGACTTGCTGGCAGCCGTTTCGTAAAAACGCCATGATCAAAGCGCCGATCATCGCGCCCGTGATACTTCCCTCACCGCCACTCAAACTCCCGCCGCCGATCACCACCGCCGCGATGATGTCTAACTCCGAACCAGCCGCGACCGTCGGATCGCCCTGACGCAAACGCGACATCTGCATCACGCCCGCTAATCCGAATAGCAATCCGGCTAATCCGTAGATCCACACTTTCAAGCGATCTGTCGCGATGCCGCACGCGCGCGCCGCGGCTTCGTTTGAGCCGAGTGCAAAAACGCGCCGGCCAAACACGGTGTTGCGCAAAACGATCGCCGCGCAGATCGCGAGCACGATCGTGATCCAAACACCGGGCGCAACGAGTAGCCACGGCGGATCGGGAAACATCACGAGCAACTCGTTCAACCACGTGCCCGGCATGTTGACCGTCTGTTGGTTTGCCAGCCACTTCGCGATGCCGCGCGCAACGCCGAGCATGCCGAGCGTGGCGATGAATGGGACCACTTTCAAACGCGTGATCACTAAACCATTCACTACGCCAACCAGACCACCAACAACGATCCCCGCTGCCAATGCTGTTGTCGGAGAAAAGCCCGCGTTGATTGCGAGCGCGGTGACGACGCCCGTTAAAGCGATCGTCGATCCCACCGCGAGATCGATGCCGCCGCTGATGATGATCATCGTCATGCCGATCGCGCCGATCGCCACGATGACCGTCTGTGAGAGAACGATGCGCAGGTTGTTTGGCGAGAGAAAACGGGCCGGGCTATCCATCAACAACGAAAAGATCGCGATCACCAGCAACAGGCCAAGCACCGGCCCGACGCGATTCAGCAGTCTCTGCCACGGACTAACACCGATCACACGGACGCTCATTTAAGATACTGGTCTAACGGCGGGTGCAGCAGCTCGTTTACTTCCGGCGACGACATGTTTTCTTTCGTCACCAGCATCACGCCCGTGTCGATCCTGTCGGCCACGGGTTTGCCCGTCAGACTCTCGACCATCGTCTTCACGCCGAGATAACCCATGTTGAATGGATTCTGGACCACGATGCCGTGCAACTGTCCGGCGTTGAGCGCGTCGATGAACTGCTGGCTTACATCGAAACCGACAAACGAAACCTTACCCGCTTTCCCGATGTCCTGAAGCGCCAGCAACATTCCCGCGGTCGACGATTCGTTTGGCGTGAAAATCCCCTGCACCTCATCGCCGAAACGATTCAACAGATTCTCCGACGCGCGTTTCGCAGTGTCGCGCGTCGCACCTGCGTATTGATCGGTCGAGACGAGCTCGATCTCCGGAAACTTCTGTTTGATCGTGTCGATAAAACCGGCTTCTCTCTCGCTTGTGCTCGCCGATCCTTCCGCATAACGCAACACGAGCACTTTGCCTTTTCCGTTGAGAAGTTGGCCCATGCGATCGGCGGCCAGTGATCCGCCTTTACGATTGTCAGTGGCCACAAAGCTCACGAAATCCTTCGACTGCAAGCCGGAGTCGATGATCACGGTCGGCACGCCGGCGCGTTTCGCATCCGCAACCGGACGTGCGAGTGCGCGATCGTCGAGCGGCGCAAGCACGATGCCGTTCACGCCCTGCGCGGCGAATCCTTCAACGACCTGGATCTGCTGTTCGCGATCGTCTTCGCGCAATGGGCCTTTCCAAATGACCTCGACGTCAGTGCCGAGCGATGTGAGTTCAGCCGCGGCTTTGTTGCTGCCCGCGTGAATGCTCTTCCAAAACTCGTGCGTCGTGCCTTTCGGAATCACCGCGATCGTTAGTTTCTTGCCGGCGGTTGGAGCCTCCGCCTTGGTGCAACTCACAGCGGCCACGGCGAGCAAGATCAAGAACAAATTTAAGAGAGTTTTACGCATGTCAGTTTTCCTGTTCCTCAACAACTGGATTTCCTAAACCTCCCATGCCTTCAATATAAATCTCCATCTGATCGCCCGGTTTCAGAAACACCGGCGGCTTGCGCGCGAAACCGACGCCGGCCGGAGTTCCGGTCGCGATCACATCGCCGGGCTCGAGTGTGATCGACTCGGAGATGAACTCGATCAACCGCGGGACGCCGAAGATCATCTGGTCCGTGTTTGAGTCCTGCATGATCTCGCCGTTCAGAGTCAATTTGATCGAGAGCTTCTGTGGGTCGGGAATCGTGTCCGTAGTGACGATGGTTTGCCCCATCGGCGCGAACGTGTCGCACGATTTTCCACGTTGCCACTGTCCGTCGGCAAATTGAAAGTCGCGCGCGGTGATGTCGTTGAAAGCAGTGTAGCCAAGCACATAATCGTAGGCGCGATCGGCGCTGACGTGCCTGGCGCGGCGGCCGATCACGACCGCGAGTTCGGCTTCGTAATCGACCTTCTGGCTCGTCGTCGGAATCATGACGGGTTCGCCGGGCGCGATCACCGCACTGGAGAATTTTGAAAACAGAATCGGCTTCTCGGGTACGGGCAGGTTGGCTTCTTTCGCATGGTCGCGATAGTTGAGGCCGATACAGATCAGTTTGCCGGGACGCGGCACGGGCGCGAACCAGTACGCGTCGCTGGACGGAACGAGCCAGCCTTGATCTTTTGCGTGTTCGAGTTCGTTTGCGTCGCGTTCGATATTGTCGAAGATCTCGCGTGCTTTCTGAAGCCATGGGCCATCGAGGTCAAACCAGGACAGGGGATTTGACGGATGGTCGGCCGTGTCGAAGAGACGTTCGCAGTCGAGGCGGTAACCTGTGTCGCGGCCGCCGTGCGACAGGATGATGCCCAGGCGGGGCACTTTCCAGTCAGATTCTGCGGTGGCGAAGGAGATGATGTTCATTAGTTGTTGCGATTAATGATGACGTAAAGCTCCTGTGGGCCGTGTACGCCGATGGCCAGTGTTAGTTCGATGTCGGCGGTGCGTGATGGACCGGTGATGAAGGTGATCGCCGGGCTTATTTCTTCGCCGCTTTGCAACGCAGCTAAAGTCTCGCCCAACGTCTGGTAAATTCGTGACGCGTCGAGGATCGCTATGTGTATCGGTGGGACGAGTGAGACAAGTCGGTTTCGTTCCACGGACGAATCGAGCACCAACGTTCCTGTTTCCGCAATTCCTGCTTGCGCGCTTGTGACACCGACGTCGTATTTAAATAGATCCGCGCGCGATGCATCCGGGGACGCGATTTTCTTCCCTTCGGTGAGACGCTTAACTGTCTCTTCGACTTCAGTTTGGTTGTCAACGACGATGCAGTGACCGTCGACGGCTTCAAGGTTTTGCTTGAAAAGTTGGGCCACGGATGAACACGGAACTGCACGGATAGGAGGATCAGAAAGATCGGAAGGGTCGGAAGGCGCACTCATAGCCAGGTGCGCGCGAATGGAGTGCAGGATTTCAGTGCGTGCGTCGCCAGTGTTCACGAAAACTCTCCGCTTCGATTGGGCGCAGATCGCGCCCGTTGGTCCATGCTTTAACTGGTAGCTTGAAAAAGCGTTGGAAAAGCCGCGCGGCGATCGCTGTCTTCTCGTAGAGCTTTGGTCGCGTCATGACGAAAGCCCAAAGCTTGAAGGCTAGTCGCTCGTTCCGGTGGCTGTTTGTTTGCTTCTCACTAATCTCTCCGCGAAGATGCAGCAACAGCCGCGGAATGTCGATCTTCACCGGACACACTTCCCGGCACGCGCCACACAAACTCGATGCATAAGGTAACTGCGCGGCCTTCTGCATCCCGATCAACTGCGGCGTGATCACTGCTCCAATCGGACCCGGATAAACCGAACCGTACGCGTGACCACCGATCTGCTGGTACACCGGACACGAATTCAAACACGCGCCGCAACGAATACACGCCAGCGATTGCCGCGTCACCGGATGGGCCAACATTCGCGAACGCCCGTTGTCGAGCAGGACGATGTGCAGTTCTTCCGGTCCTTCATCACTCGCGTTGCGCTTCGTTCCCGTGATGAACGACTGATAAGTGCTCAACGCCTGGCCGGTGCCGGAACGCGGCAACAGTTTCAAAAACACGTCGAGGTCGGCAAAACGCGGTAACAACTTCTCGATCCCCATCAACGCGATGTGCGTTCGCGGCAAACTGGTCGTCAAACGAATGTTGCCTTCATTCTCGACAATCACGATCGTGCCGGTCTCGACGATGCCGAAGTTCACACCGCTGATTCCGACGTCGGCCGTGGCGAATCTCTCACGCAACGTCGCTCGCGCCGTGCTGGTCAGTTGGTCCACATCGTCGGTGGGCGCCATTCCCAATTCAGTCGTAAACAGTTCCGCGACCTGCCGCTTCGTTTTGTGAATCGCGGGCGCGATGATGTGCGACGGAGTTTCATGCGCGAGTTGAATGATGTACTCGCCGAGATCGGTCTCGACCACGTGCATGCCCGCGCGTTCGAGCGCCGCGTTCAGATGAATCTCTTCGGTCGTCATGCTCTTGCTCTTGACGACGTTGCGCGCGCCGCGTTCGACCGTCAGGCGCGTGACGATCGCATTTGCTTCCGCCGCGTCGCGTGCCCAATGAACTTTCGCGCCGCGACCTTCGGCGTTCTGCACAAACGTTTCGAGGTAACGATCGAGATGCAGCAACACTTCATCCTTGATCGCGCGCGCCTGGCTGCGCAGTTCCTCCCAATTACTCAAACTCGCCGCGGCTTCACGTCTCTTCGTGCCGAAGATCGTCGTCGCATGACGCAGCGCACCGCGCAACTGCGCATCCTGTAATGCAGCCTTCGCATTCTCAGCAAATGTTTCCGTGTTCATCCGTGTAAATCCGTGGCCGCTAACAGTTCTGCAAGGTGCATCACGCGAACATTCGATCCCTTTCGCGTCAACCGCCCACCGATCTGCAGCAAACAACTCGCGTCACCCGACACAACCGCCTGCACACCCGCACGCTCAATCGCTTCGATCTTCTGATCGAGTATCGCCAGTGAAATCTCCGGATACTTCACCGAAAACGTGCCGCCGAACCCGCAACACGCATCCGCATTCTCCAGTTCGACAAACTCAGCACCACGCACGTTGCCGATCAACTTTCGCGGCTCGAGCCGGATGTTGAGATCGCGCAGACCGTGACACGCATCGTGCCACGTCAATCGTCCCTGCCAACTCGCGCCTACGTCTTCGACCTTGAGCACACGAATCAAAAACGAACTGAGTTCGTGCGTGCGCAACGCGATAGCTTCAGCACGTTCGCGCCAATGCGGCTCGTCGCTGAACAACTCCGGAAAGTGGTGGACCATCGCCGTGCATGATCCCGACGGACTCACGATCGCATCCGCTTTACTCTCTTCAAAAATCTCGATGAATCTTTTCGCAACCTGTCGCGCTTCGTTACGATAACCGGTGTTGAATGCAGGCTGTCCGCAACAAGTCTGCCGGTCGTCAAACTCGACTTCACAACCAACGCGCCGCAGCACGGCAACGCAACTCGTCCCGATGCTGCTCCAAAGCTGATCGACAAGACACGTAACGAAGAGGGATACCTTCATGGCATTTTCGATTGCCGATTGCCGATTGCCGATTGTCACGGGCTCTTTGCTCAAATCGGCAATTGGCACTCGGCAATCGGCAATACCACCACACCCTTCACGTAGTCCGCGGCATGAATCTCACTCCCAAGTGCCTTCTCTACGTCGGCCAGCGAACGATATCGATGAGTAATCAATGGCCCAACATCGATCTGTTTACCTTCGATCAGGCTCAACGCGCGCCTGTAAACTGCGGGACGCCCATCCGTTTCAAAACCACCCGACGCGCCCGCGGAACTGACAAGCCGTGGTTCTTTGAAAAGTATGCTGCTGAGCACGTTCACATCCGCGCCCGAATGACCATGCCCGTAAAGCAACACGGTCGCCTGTTTGCAAATCAATCCCGGAATGCTGCGAAAGACTTCGCCTGAACCGGAAGCCTCGATCAGATACTCGACGCCCTTGCCGCCAGTGTATTCACGCACGGCTTCAACCAGATCTTTGTCTGGATCGATCGCTTCGTTTGCACCGAAAGTTTTGGCAAGTTGGCGTTTGCGCTCGTTCGGATCGCTGACGATCAGAAGCCCTTCGTAGCCAAGCACGTTTCGTAAATATTGAGTGAACAGCAATCCCGCGGGACCAGCGCCGCATATTAACACGCTGCGAACGCGTGCATCCGCGGTTGGCGCGTTAATAACGTGGCGCGTGCGTGTTTTCGTAACCGTGTTTGACGAATGAATGACGCAACCTAGCGGTTCGACCAGCGCCGCCTCCGCGGGGTCGATCGGCGCGGCGATCTTAACAGCGTTCACCGCGGGCACTGCGATAAACTCCGCGAGCCCGCCGGGCAAGCCGGTGATGCCGTGTTCGCGATAGAACTCACATTGATGAGAATTTCCGGTCGCGCAGTATTCACACAGAACTTCGCGCCGGCGGCTGACGCAGTTCAAACCCTGATCGATCACGACGCGGTCGCCGGGTTTCAAATCCCCGATCGTGCTGCCAACTTCTTCGATCACGCCACTGATCTCGTGGCCGAGAATCTGCGGTTGAACGGTGAGTGGGATCGGTTGATCGAGCTCGCTGGTGTTGTAATTTGCGTGACCCGCGAAGATGTGAACGTCTGTGCCGCAAAGTCCGACGGCCGTTGTTTTCACCAACACTTCGTAAGGCGAGATTACGGGACACGGAACGTCGCGCACTTCGAGCCGCCGCACGTCGCATAACACACTCGCTTTCATCGTGTTGCTCATCTAACCAAGAGGTTAACCACAGAGACACAGAGACACGTAGAAGCCTTAAAGAAACTTTTCCCAGTGACCGAGGATCGCGCGGAGCTCGTCCGACTCTTCCGGCGTGACGTTTACAAGCGGCGGCCTGACCGGTCCGCCATTCATACCAATCATGTCCATCAGCGCTTTCATTGCCGAAACTTCGTAACCCCTCCGGCGCGAACGAAGCGCGTAAAGCGGAATCACACAAGTCTCCAACAACTCCGCGAGCGCTTCACCGTCGTCCGCCGACGCGAGTTCGTGCAGCTTGAGTGAAAGCAGGGGCGCAACCGTGGCGATACTCGAACTGAACGCGCGTATTCCGGTGCTGTAGTACGCGCCGACGAGGTCATCACCCGCGCCACCAATCCAAACCAAACGTTCGCCGACGTGGTGCATGATCGATTGAAGCTGGCGAATGTCGCCGTGTCCGTCTTTCCACCCGACGAGATTCGGTATGCTCGTCAATCGCTCAACCATCGCCGGGCTGAACCTCGTCGAATCATGGCTGTAAACGATCATTCCGAGACGCGTCGCTGCACCGACGGATCGGTAGTACTCAAACAAACCTTCATCATCCGCCTGCTGATAGTAAGGCGGGAACACGAGAATGCCATCGGCGCCGGCTTTCTCAGCAGCCTGGACCATCTCAATCGCGAGTCGTTGCCCAAAACCAACACCCGCAATGACCGGAACACGATCCTCAACCGCGAGCGCAGTCAGTTCGATCACGCGCAAATACTCCGCCTGCGTCAACGAATAAATCTCGCCTGTGCTGCCCGCGGCGACGAGCGCCGAGATCGGATACTCGAGCAGCTTGTTCAAATTTTGATGCAAGCCCGGAAGATCGAGCGCGAGGTCGTCTTTGAAAGGCGTAATCGGAAATGCGATCACACCCGAGAGTTTGGTGCGGAGTGTGTTTGGATGCATTCGGGTAGTGATTGTACTTGTGTTAACTTATTTGTCCCAACCACGATTTTCAGGAGAGCACAATGAAAAAGTCTCGTGATGAAGAACATAGTCCGAGCCGGCGCAAGTTTCTGAAGGGCGTCGGTGTCGCCGGAGCAGGCGCGGCCATTGCCGATCATCTGTGGCAGGAAAAGACGGAAGCGAAGGAACCGCAGGGCACTTCGCAAACAGTTTCCGGTGCGACGAAGATCACTTTGCAGGTGAACGGCCAACCGCGAAACGTCGAAGTCGAGCCGCGCACGACGCTGCTGAACACGTTGCGCAATCATCTCGAGCCGGCGGTCACCGGACCAAAACTCGTGTGCGACGTTGGCACCTGCGGCGCATGCACCGTACTGCTCGACGGCAAACCCGTTTACTCCTGTCTCGTGCTCGCGGTTGACGCGACCAATCAAAAGATCACAACGGTCGAAGGACTCGGCTCGCCTGATAAACCAAACGCCGTGCAAGCTGCGTTTGTCGAACATGACGCACTGATGTGCGGCTTCTGCACGCCGGGCTTCGTCACCACCATCTCGGCTTATTTGAAGAAGAACCCGAATCCGTCGCTCGAAGAAGTCCGCGAGGCGTGCAAAGGAAACTTCTGCCGTTGCGGCACCTATCCGCGAGTATTCGAAGCAGCACTTGCCGCGGCTAAGGGTTCGCAAGGTTCACAGGCTTAAGGAACGACAATGCCACAACAACCACAACCATCTCCGTCTCCAAAACCGAAAAAGAAGATTCGTGTTCCGCGCGTCGTCAACGGCGTCGAACAGATGGTCGAGATCGAAGTCGACGCAGACAGTGGACCAGGCTGGGGACCAAACGATAAACACAGGCTGCTCAATCAACGGCTCACACGCGTTGATGGACCACTGAAAGCCGCGGGCGCCGCGCGTTACACCTACGACCAACGTTTGCCCGGCATGCTTTATGGCCGCATTCTTCGCTGCCCGCACGGCCACGCACGCGTCACGAAACTCGACACTGAAGCCGCGTCGAAAATTCCGGGTGTAAAAGCGATCGTGCCGGCGCCGTTGACCGAATTGCGATTCGCGGGCGCTCCGGTTGCGGCTGTTGCCGCTGTCACACCGGAAATCGCGGGCGATGCACTGCGCGCGATCAAGGTCACTTACGAAGTGTTGCCGCACGTGGTGCACGCGAGCACCGCGATGAAATCTGACGCGCCAAAGGTCGTCGCCGAAGAGAACAACGTTCAGGAGAAAGCGAAGAACGGCGACCCGGCCAAAGCTGAAGCTGCCTTCGCCACTGCCGACGCGATTGTCGAAGCCGAATACACGACACCGCGTATTCATCACGCGTGTCTCGAAACACACGGCATGGTCGTCGATTATCGCGGCGGTAACAGCGCCACGATCTACGCCTCGACCCAGGGAACGTTCACGATCCCTGCCGACGCGGCGAAAGAGTTAGGACTCGAACAAAGCGCGGTCGAGTCGCGCGTCGAGCACATGGGCGGCGGGTTTGGATCGAAGTTCGGCATCGGCACTGAAGGCATGTTTGCGTGCCGGCTGTCGAAACAGGCGAAAGCGCCGGTGAAGTTGATGCTGACGCGTTATGACGAGTTTGTGATGGCGGGTAATCGCGCCGCCTCGTGGCAGAAGTTGAAAGCAGGCGTGAAGAACGACGGCACGATCGTCGCGCTAAAAGCGGTTCAGTATCGTCTGGGTGGAATCGGGCAGGGCTCGCAGGCGGGTCAGCCGTACATCTATAGCATGGGCGACACGTATCGTGAGGTGTTCGCGCTCCACACTAACGAAGATTCCGGAGTCGCGATGCGTGCTCCCGGCCATCCCGAAGCTTCTTTTGCAGCCGAATCGCTGGTCGACGAACTCGCCTACAAGATCAAGATGGACCCGATCGTTTTTCGGAAAAAGAACTTGCGCGATGTGGTTTACCACCGCCAACTGGATCGCGGCGCGAAAGAGATTGGCTGGTCGCGAAGGAATCCGGTCGCGGGCGGCAATCCCGGTCCGTTGAAACGCGGCATCGGTTGCGCGGTCGGCGTGTGGGGCGGCGGCGGCAACAATCAATGCAAAGTTGACGTGACTGTCGCGCGCGATGGTTCGGTGCTGGTCGCCGTTGGCACTCAAGACCTCGGCACCGGAACGCGCACGTACACACGCGCGATCGTCGCCGAAGAGTTTGGTCTCGGCATCGCCGACATCAAGGAACAGATTGGAAGTTCAAAACTCGGTTCTGCGAATCCTTCGGGCGGATCCACTACGGCGGCGTCGCTCGCGCCGTCAGTGAAAGACGCGGCGATCAAAGCACGGATGATGTTTGCCGAGCGTGTTGCGCCGTTGCTCGGCAATCCCAAACCGGAAGAAATCATGTTTGGGGATGGAAAGGTCAGCGCCAAAGGCCAGTCACTCACGTGGAAGCAGGCGTGCGCGGCGCTTCCGGCCGCGGGTGTTACGTCGCACGGTGAGTGGCGCGACGATTTGCAATCGCGCGGCATTCACGGCGTTTGTTTCGCGGAAGTCGAAGTGGATGTCGAGACCGGTCACGTCAAGCCGATCAAGATGGTCCACGTTCAGGATGGTGGCTTGCCGCTGAATCGTCTGACGCTGGAAAGTCAGATCAACGGCGGCATGATTCAGTCGCTGGGTATGGCGTTGTGGGAAGAACGCGTGATGGACGCGCAGCTAGGCATGCAACTGAATCCGGGTTTTGGCGATTACAAACTGCCGGGCAGTCTCGAGATGCCGGAACTCGTTCCGATCATCGACGACGACGATAAACGCGAGGCGGTGATTGGCATCGCCGAGGGTTGCATCATTCCCGCGTTGGGCGCGCTGGCGAATGCCGTGTTCAATGCCACCGGCTTGCGCGTACGCGAACTGCCGATCACTCCGGACAAAATTTTGATGGGGACAAAAGCATGAAATCGTTTGAATGGACCAACCCAACAACGATTAATGAAGCGGTGAAGTTGTTGCAGGTTTCCGGTGGCGACATCGATGAGGCGCCACGGCCGATTGCCGGTGGTCAGGATTTGTTGACCACGATGAAGGATTACACGTCGCGGCCGGCCCGGCTTGTAAATCTCAAAAAGATTCGTGGACTCGATCGCATCACGCTCAACGCGCGTGGACTCACGATCGGCGCGCTCGTTACGTTGAGCGAACTGGAAGAACACGCCGGCGTGCGCAAGAGCTTTCCCGGCTTGAGTGAGGCAGCGCATTCGATCGCCACGCCGCAGATTCGCAATCTCGGCACGGTTGGCGGCAATCTTTGCCAGCGGCCGCGTTGCTGGTACTTCCGTCTTGAAGAAGTGAACTGTTTGAAGAAGGGCGGATCGGAGTGTTACGCGGCGAAAGGCGAGAACAAGTACAACGCGATCATCGGCGGCGGTCCATCGTACATCGTGCATCCGTCTGATTTGGCGCCGATGTTGCTCGCGCTCGGCGCACGCGTGACTGTCTCGGGCGCTGCTGGACGGCGCGTGATTCCGCTCGACAAGTTTTTCACGTTGCCTTCGGAAGGAAACATTCGCCGCGAGAACGTCCTTGGAAATGACGACATCATCACCGAGGTTTTCGTACCGGCGTCGGCGCTCGCGGCACGTTCGACGTACTTGAAATTCAAAGAACGTGAATCACTCGACTTCGCGCTGGCGTCGGTAGCCACCGCGGTGCAGCTTGCTCCCAATAACACGGTGCGCGAAGCGCGGATCGTGCTCGGCGGCGTCGCGCCGATTCCATGGCGCGTGCCGGCAGCGGAGAAGTTTCTTGTTAGCAAGGAATTGAAGTCCGACGTGCTTGCCGAAGCCGCGAAGATCGCGCTCGCGGATGCAAAGCCACTCGAAAAGAATGCGTACAAGGTTCCGCTCGCGCAAACGCTCGTGCGCCGCGCGCTAGCGAAGGTAGGAGGAAACAATGGCTGACGAACTCACCGAAATACTTCCAGCACCGGTTCTATCCCCATTCTGCGGCTCGCTGCGGTCAAAGAAATTCTTTCTGCTCGACCGGCTCGCCGCAAGCCCCGACGATTATCTCGACGCCGCGAACCATGTCTGGTGCTGTGAAACGCAGGAAGTAATCGGCCCTGACAACGCCCGCGTCCATCCCGATCGCTGCGGCCCCGGCCGCGCGTGCTACAACTCCGCGGTCAAAGGGTTATAATCTGCGTAATCTGTGGATGGTTTTAACGGAGGTAAAGAAATGCGAAGAGTCTTGTTTGCAGCGGCTGTGATGATCGTAGCGATTTGCGCACTGGTTTTCAGTTCGCAAGCCGAGAACGTTAGCCTGCGCGGCGACTATGTTGAAGTGCGCACCGCGAGCGTGTTCGCCGGTGCTTGTCACTACAACGGCGAAGTCGTCACGACCGGCCGCGATGCAATGATGGCGTGGAACGTTACCTCCGGAAAGTGGCAGGGCGTGGATCTCACGGGCGTGCGCGCGCTGGCGATTGTCACGGCGGACGCGAATCTCTCGGACGCCCAGGCCGCGCGTCAAACTGAAGTCATAATTGACGCCCAGGCGTCAGCAGCTCAATCGCAAGCAATGATTGCGGCGCTGAAGACAAAGTACGCCGCGGCGTTAGGTAATGTGATTACCGTTCGTTCGGCGCAGATCAGTTTCAACCGCAACGGCCGCAGTTACCTTGTCAAAGCTGACGACGCAACGATCGACGTCGAAGCAATGCCCAACGATCTCTGCTGCAAGATGCCAAACCTCGTCTGGTACTCACCCTTGGTCGGACTGGAAAACCGGAAAGTCGGCTACACCGTTCGCGCCGGGTATTCCGGCAAAGCGATCGGCTCACCGTGGTCGCGCTCCGGCGAGAACAGCGCCTTCTACGGCAGCTTCTCG
>DATEHX010000183.1:0-7714 GCA_035279345.1 Pyrinomonadaceae bacterium
AAAGTGCCGCATCGCAGTCCGGCGGAGCTGCCGAAGCCGGCGCAACCAAAGGTGTTCTATCAACTGAGTCATGATTTGTTAGTGAAGCAGGCGCAGTTTGGTGCGGCTGGGGGCAGTGCACTGCGGCGCAGTGGCTCAGCCAAATATCGCATCAGCACAGTTGGTAAATATCAGATCAGCAAAGAGGGCTGGAGCATCGTGGCCACCGATGATCTTTCCACCGTGCGCCAGCCCACCAACTACTCCGACGCCGAGCAGGCTTTAGAAGAACTCAAACGCACGACTCGTGAACGTTTCCAAATCTTGCGTTTGTCAGAAGTGAAATGAATTCTCTGTGTCTCTGTGCCTCTGTGGTTTTAAATCAACACAGAGACACAGAGACACAGAGAAGAAAGGTCGATATGGCCCAACCCGCAAATTACGTCTTCCTACCCTGGGTGCGACAGGGCGCTGCCGCGGGTATTCAAACGACCGATATGACCCCGAATCAGGACCCGTTCGTTTCGGTCACCGTCAAACTCGGCATCAACAGCGCTGCTCCCGACGTCCAACGGCAAGTCCGACTGTACGGCCCGGGCGATGTCATCGGTATCGATCCGCAGCAAGTCGTACGCACCGAACCGCGAAATCTATCAACGGATTTCGAACCGAATTACTTCCCCGCGATCGAGTTTGATCGTCCTGATTTTCCGTGGCTCTTTACACCCGCGAAAGCAGACGGCGCCGGAAAGCTGCGACCGTGGCTCTGCCTGATCGTCGTACGAAAACAGGAAGGCGTCACCATACGAGTCGATCGCAACCTGCCGCTTTCGATCCTCGAAATCAAATCACCCGCCCGGCCCGATCGCGAGTTACCAAACTTGAGTGAATCGTGGGCCTGGGCCCACGCGCAGGTGGCAGGCACACAGCCGCAGAAGCCCGCGCTCAAATCGTCACTCGGCGGCGATCCGGCACTCACCGTTTCGCGCTTGTTGTGTCCGCGCCGCTTGGATCCACTCACCGACTACGTCGCGTGCGTCGTACCCGCGTTCGAACAAGGACGCCGTGCGGGCTTGGGCCAACCGGTCCAACAGCCTAGTGAACAACTACAACTGTCACCCGCATGGGTAATCGGCGACGGCTCTCCCGCGGAAGTCACCTTGCCGATCTATTTTCAGTGGGAGTTTCGCACCGGCACCGGCGGTGACTTCGAATCTTTGGTGGCACAACTCAAAGCGCGTGAAATACCCGCAACGGTTGGCAAACGTCCGATCGACATCAGCGATCCCGGCTTTGCAATCGAACCACCGAATACGCAAGGCACAACCCTCGGACTCGAAGGCGCGCTGCGAGTCGTCGGCAGCAACCCCGACGTGTGGCCCGACGAAGTGCGCCGCCCATTTCAAACGGCACTGCAAACGATCTTCACGCGCGCGTGGGATACGGCGACGAAGGAAGACGAAAACCACGATCCGATCGTTGGACCACCAGTCTACGGCTGCTGGCACGCCGCACGTCATATCGTGAACGTCAACGCACCACCGCCGCTCACTTGGCTCGACGAGTTGAATCTCGATCCGCGTCATCGCGCGACCGCCGCCTTTGGTACTCAAGTGGTCCAGGCCGAGCAGGAAGAGTTGATGGCTTCAGCGTGGGAACAACTCGGCGAGATCCAGCGAGTAAATCAAATGAAGCGGCAGGCCCAACTGGGCCGCGCAGTCGGCATCGTTTACCACGCGAGACACTTGAGCCGATTCTCTGAAGACACGTTGCTCAAGGTGCTGGCTCCCGCGCAGTCGCGGCTCGTGGTCGAGGCGGCCAGTGCCACCGACAAACGCGCGCTGTTGTCACAAAAAATCTCGCAGTCGGCACTTCCGAACACTGCCGTGTCTGCTCCGCTGCGGCGCATGACCAGCACCCGAGGTATTGTCAGCGCCCGTTTCACGGCACGTGCCGCTGCTGCGCCGGTCGGGTTCACCGCCAGGCCAAGCACCCTGGCCACTTTCGGTACTTTGGCTACTTTTGCGGTAGCTACCTTCGTTCCTCGGCCACAGACCGGACCGGTAACCATCGATCGAGTTTCGGAAGGTCCGCCGGCAACGGCTATCAAAGTCAGAGATACCGTACGTGCCCTGCAAATCCTGGCATCACCTGAGCTCAGCAATTTCACGATTGCGCCCGAGGGCTTCACGCCGAAACGAACGCTCTTGAACTTTAATCCCGGAGCTGACAGTCCGGACGCAGCGATGTTTCGCAAAGTCGTGACGGCCCATCAGGATCACTTGGAAAAACTTCTGTCGTCCGAGACAGCTCCGGCGCCGCAGTTCAACCTGTTTAGCGTGGGCGTCAAGGTCCGGCTGTTACAAAGTGTAGATCCGGAAAAAACCATCACCACGCGCGTACTTGCTTCCCTAACCTCGACGGACGGCAGTAACCAGCCACAAAACGATCCGCTCGACCCGATCATGGATGCGCCGAGCTTTCCGCAACCAATGTATGAAGCATTGCGCGACCTCTCGCAGGACTTCTTACTTCCCGGTCTCGACGATGTACCAGCCGACACGGTCGCGCTACTCGAAACGAATCCACAGTTCGTTGAGTCGTTCATGGTCGGTCTAAACGCCGAGATGAGCAGCGAGCTTCTCTGGCGCGACTTCCCTACCGATCAACGTGGCACTTACTTCCGTCAATTCTGGGACACGTCCGTGGGCAAAGCGGAACTCGACCTCGAAGAACCGATCACAAACTGGGGTAACAATCATCTTGGCGACAACACGCCGCATACGAGCGGCAAACTGGTCCTGCTCATTCGCGGCGAGTTGCTGCGCCGTTATCCAAACTCCGTCATCTACGCGGTGCGCGCCGTGAAAACAGGTGGACCACTGGACGTGTCGCGCAAAACGGAAGACGAAAAGCATCCGCTGTTTCGCGGCACACTCAAGCCCGACATCACCTTCGTCGGCTTCGATCTTTCAGAAAACGAAGCGATGGGCAAAGCGCCAAACGATCCGAATGGATGGTTCTTCGTAATTCAACAGCAACCAACCGAACCGCGCTTCGGATTAGACATCGCAGACTTCACGACACCGCAGCCGCCCACACTGACAACGTGGGACGATCTGAATTGGCGGCATTTCGCTAACACTGAAGACGAGTTGAAAGCGCTCTCGCACGTGCCAGCTATAAAGGCGTTCCCGGAGATCGATCGCATCACGTGGGGCAGGAACTCGGTGCATCAGGCTTTCATCACGCTGCAACGTCCAGTGCGCATCGCTATTCACGCCCGGCAGATGATCGGGAAAAGCACCTCATGAAAACCGCGAATCCTGACATTCCAAATATTCCGCCGACGGCGCCCGACGTCGGAGCGCAGCTCTCCTTTGGACCAGCACAGCCACTCGTGTTGTTTCCCGTGCGGCTCGAGACGCGGTTCTTTGCGCAACCAGACGGAAGTTCCGAGTTGCGTGTGCGTGTGTATCCCGACAAGGTTCATGTCGACACTCACGAACCGGCGTTGACTGATGAAGAAGTGACTTGGGGGAAACACTTCTGGGAACAGACGTGGCGGGCCGCGAGTGATGAAGAGCGTGCGAAGGCCGCGTGGCGTCAGTTGGCCGATCGTTTTGATCCGCCGCGCGCCGCGTGGATCGCGTTCGCGCTCAAACCGGGCAATCCTGATGCTCGCCCAAAAGACCCGCTCGCACCCGATGCAGTGCTGGAGAAGGAGATCCGCTTTCCCACACCGGCCACTCAATCAGAACCGTGGCTTCGCGCGCCGATAGCGCGGGTGTTGCCAAGCTTCTGGACGCTGCTTGGTTACAAGAACGGGCAGTTGGTGGTGAACGTCAAGGGTCGCGCGATCCGCGAATCATTGGCTGCTGGTCCCGATCCGTCTCCGACGGCCGTTGTGGACCAGTTTGGTATCGATGCGGGCATGAAGTGGATGGTGGATTTCCAGGCTGCTGAAGAAGTCGGGATGGGAATCCGGGCCAGGTTGACGAAAGAAGCGGCAGCAGCGGGATTGGATTTCGTGTTGGTGATGGGCGTTAAAGACACGGAGGGCGCTGCCACTGAACTGACGCAAATCTTCAACGCGCATCACTACACCGACGGCACGAGTTTCGTACCACCGGGCACGCCATCCAACAACACCGCCGGCGCGCCATCAGGTTTTAGTTCGGAAGATCCCGGTCACGAAGCAAGCTATCGCGCGGAACGCGTCGGCTCCGCCGTTCGGACGGGAGATCGATCGAATGCTGATGTGCTAACCACGGCGTTGGGACTAACACCGGATATCTTGGCGAGCCTTTCGCACGCAGCGGAGACCGATCAGCCCAACGCGCAAAATATGAACACAGCGCTGTGGCAGGCAACGTGGGGCTACTTCCTGTTGCAGATGCTCGGCGTGGGTCAACCGGGTGAAAGCCCGTTGACGGACGACGACATCGCGTGGGCGCGCAGTCACTTTATTCAGTACGTCCGAGCGACTGGACCACTACCATCGATTCGCGTCGGCAAACAGCCTTATGGATTTTTGCCAGTCACATCGCTTGATGCATGGAAGCCTCCGAGCGGACAGGAGAGTCGCGACGCAGCCTTGCGTGATTTCCTGATTCGCTTGCGCGAGATCTGGCGCGGCAATTTTCCCGAGACTCCGCGTCTCGGACGCAATGACGACACACCGCAGCAATCGGGTATCGATCAGGATCTCAAAGAAGTCCTGAGCATGGACGCGCTGTCGTCACACTACTCGATGCGCAGCCTCCTGGGCCGTCAGTATCTCGAGCACCTCTGGATATATCTCAGCGCCGACTCCTATTTGGACGCGTGGAACCTGCCGGAGATTGAGCCGCCGGTTGAAGAGGAACTACCAGAGATCGAGCCACCGGATCCGGAGCTAAAGGGCAGACAACTTGCCGACTTCCTCCGGCGACAGCGGGCCGAGCGCGACAGAATCGTCAAGGCACGGGCAGCGAGACAGGTCGCTTTTCAGAGGGCACAGGCTGCCAGACGAGCGCTACTGCAGGGAAAACGCGACCTCGCGGCTGCGTGGTGGACCCAACAGGAACGAATTACCACCGCGGTGCTGCAAACACTGGGTCAAGCCTGGCGTCCACGCCTCGGGCACGGCACGTTTTCAGGGCCGGTCGGAATGCTGAACGGACCGCTGGTCCAAACCGATCAAAGCGCAACACTGTCGCCCAACTACATCGAAACACTTCTCGCCGCGCGCGATCTCGTCAAGGACGTTCGCTTCCGGAACCTCTCTGTCGAACAACCGCCGCCGCACACGTTGCTGCACCTGTTGCTGCGTCACTCGATGTTGCTGGAATACACGAACGCCGCGACACGTTTATTGATCAAGCGTGGCTTGCTGCAACCGGCACTGCGTCGCGAACCGGAGTTGGTCGACATGCCGGTCGGACAGTTGATGCAAACCGTCTGGCGGCAGATGGCGATGAAGATCAACGTCGCGGGCGAAGCGCAACCGATCGAACTGTCAAAATATCTGTTGGGCTTCATTCCTTCGGGCGAACCGGACACGGCCAGAGAAC
Organism: Pyrinomonadaceae bacterium; assembly: GCA_035279345.1. GTDB lineage: Bacteria > Acidobacteriota > Blastocatellia > Pyrinomonadales > Pyrinomonadaceae > PSRF01. The sequence continues at coordinate 5,535 of DATEHX010000183.1, forward strand.
CCGATCTGAAACAGTTGAGTGAGTTTCGCGCGAGCCTGGACCAGTTGAAATCCCTGAGTGTCGACAAACTCGAAACGCTGCTGACCGGCACACTCGATCTCTGCTCGCATCGCCTCGACGCCTGGATTACCTCTTTTGCCACCAAACGGCTGGCGGACATGCGCACCGCGAATCCGACCGGCGTTCTGTTTGGCGGCTACGGCTGGGTGATGAACCTTAAACCGGCAGATCCACAACCTGAGATCGCGCCGCCGCCCGGCGAACAGAAACCCGTGTTTCAATCCACCAACAATCCCGGTTTTGTTCACGCGCCTTCGCTCGCGCAGGCTTCTACAGTCGCGATTCTGCGCAGCGGTCACCTGGCCCATGCGGGCGCCGACAAACAGAAGCCGAATGATCTGATGGCGATCGACTTGTCGTCGGAGCGCGTGCGGCTGGCAACGTGGTTGCTCGACGGCGTGCGGCAGGGACAACCGCTCGGAGCGTTGTTGGGTTACAGGTTCGAGCGCCGTTTACAGGAAGCGCACGTGCCGGAGTTCATCGCTACTTTCCGCGAGCTCGCTCCGCTAGTCGCGCGAAAGTTGGACCAGCCGGGTGCGGGCGTGGCAGTGGAAGCGATTGCCGCAAACAATGTCGTCGATGGCCTGGCGCTGCTGCGAAGATGGCAGAAAGGTCAGAGCACGCCGCCGCCTGCGCAGTGGACCGGCGAAACGATTCCGTTTGGCCGCGCGGTGGGCCAACAGAAGGTCAAGTTACCGCCGTTCGATCCCGGCGATCTGAAATTCAAAGCGGTTCAAGCGGAGCTTATTCTACTGGAGCAGACTGTTGACGCGGTCAGCGATGCGTTGATGGCCGAGAGCGTTTATCAGGTCGTGCGTGGCAACCCGTTGCGTGCGGCAAATACGATTGAATCGATCGCCGGTGGCGAGACTCCGCCGCCCGAACTCGAAGTCGTACAAACACCGCGGACGGGTCTCGCCGTCACGCACCGCTTGATTTCGCTCTTCAGCGGCACGCCCGCGCCATTGCAAGGATGGGCGGCGCCTGCACATGCGTTTCGCGCCAATGCCGAACCAAACCTGAACGCGTGGGCCGCGAGGCTGTTGGGCAGTCCGAACCGCGTGCGTTGTTTGGTTGAACGACTGGAACCTGAGACTGGAAAAGTTCTGGATGCGAAAGAGATCGTGTTGGACCAACTGGCGCTCGCGCCGCTCGATTTCATCTACGCGATCGAAGGCGGACAGGGCGGCCAAGGGGGATCGCAAGCGGAGATCGAGCAACGCATTCTCTATCACACCATACGCATGGACGGAGGCTTCGCCACGGATTCGTTGCTGCGGATAAGTGACGATCGCAAACCGGAATGGAAGCCGAGTGAGCTGGGTTATGGCGAGTTCAGAGAGTTAGTGCGAACGGCGCGCAAACTATTCAGCAGCTTGAGGGCGATTGACGATGGCGACCTGAACCCGCCCGAACGCAGCACGGATTTCAGTGTCGATCTCAACGAACTCGAGTCTCGCGCCGCCGCGGCAATCGCATCGTTCACCGAAACCGGCAAGAGTTTTGACGATCAACTCGCGACGCCAGAGCAAGCCAAGCTCGAGACATTGCGCGAATTGATTTTGCGCGGCGCGGCTTTCGGCGTCGCGGGAGCCGTGCCGCTGGTTGCAGCCGGTGATGCTCCCGCCGATCGCGAGATTCTGCTTTTACAAGCAGGATCCATTCGCAAGGAGTTGGCGAAACGAGAAGCAGAACTCGCGAACCTTGGCACAATCGCAACGGCAACCGCTGAAGCCAGGCGCGATCGCGCGTTGGCCCAACTGCGTATCGTCTTCGGCAAAGCGTTCACAGTGTTGCCACGTTTCAAATCCAGCAATGCTGCGGAACTTCAGCAGGCGTTCGGCGACAGCACCAAGCTGCAGGACGGCGATCCACTCGCGTCCACCACCTGGTTCGAACGAATGGCGCACGTGCGCGAGGGCGTCGGCAAACTCAACGCCGCGATCAGTTATTCGGAAGCACTCAACACTGGCGAACGGCTCAAGCTCACCATCGCGCAGCTTCCGTTCACAGCCAACGATCGCTGGCTCGCCCTGCCGTTCAAGACCGGACAGACTCCATCGGGCAGCAAAGTCTCGATCGCGGTGCAGTCTGTTTCGTCTGTTGACGCTGCCAAACCA
>DATEHX010000184.1:0-15538 GCA_035279345.1 Pyrinomonadaceae bacterium
GCGATTCCGGCGACGATTTTGTTCGCCGCGGGAATGTTCGTGGGGTTCTTCATCGCGCCCACTGACTTCCAACAGGGCGACGCGTACCGGATCATCTTCATTCACGTCCCCGCGGCGTGGATGGGAATGTTTCTCTACGTGCTGATGGCGATCTACGCGGGCATCGGTTGGGCGTTCAATGCGCGGCTCTCGTCGATGATGGCGTCGGCGCTCGCGATCACCGGCGCGATGTTTACTCTCGTCTCGCTCGTGACCGGCGCGTTCTGGGGTAAACCAACGTGGGGCACGTGGTGGGTTTGGGATGCGCGCATGACCTCGACGCTCATTCTGTTGTTTCTCTATGCAGGTTTTATTTCGCTGCAAGCCGCGATTGACGATCCGCGTCGCGCCGATCGTGCGGGCGCGGTGCTCGCGCTCGTCGGCGTGATCAATGTTCCGATCATTTATTTTTCCGTGCAGTGGTGGAATACACTGCACCAGGGCGCGACCATTCGCATTCTCGGTAAACCGACTATCGCAGCCCCGATGCTCGCGGCAATGCTGATCATGCTCGCGGCGTGCTGGCTCTACTCGGTTGCCGTCGTGCTCTCACGCCTGCGTTGCATTATTTTAGAGCGAGAGCACAACGCTGCCCGCTTTGCGGAGGTGAATGCCTGATGCACTGGCCAGATCTATCGATGGGAGGTTATGGTTTCTACGTTTGGGGATCTTACCTCTTTACTTTAATCGTGATTGTTTGGGAGGTTGTCAGCCTGCGCCAGCGCAAGAAAGCGTTGCTGAAGCGGGAAGAAAGGTCTCCCGCCATGCGTCCTACCGTCTTAAGAGGAAGCACGAATGAAACGACGTCATAAACGGATCGGAATCATCATCGTCGGTCTTGCGGGGCTCGCCTTTGCTGCCTTTCTGGTAGCGAATGCATTTCGCCAAAACCTCGTCTTCTTTTTCAGTCCCACGCAAGTGGTTGCGAAAGAAGCTCCGGTTAATCGCACGTTTCGCGTCGGCGGCCTCGTCGAGGACGGCACGCTCAAACGCGATCCCGACGGTTTGACCGTACGCTTCAACGTGACTGACACCGCGAAGAGTATTCCGGTGGTCTACAAAGGCATCTTGCCGGATCTCTTTAAAGAAGGACGCGGCTGTGTGGCCCAGGGCAAGATCGGTCCGGACGGCGTCTTCCAGGCGGATCAGGTGCTCGCGAAACACGACGAAAACTACATGCCGCCCGAAGCCGGCGCAGCGATCGACGCAGCGAAACACGAGCGCGAAGCTGCTAAAACCGTTACCTATTAATCAATAAAGTCCGTGCTAGTCTGTGAAGTCTGTGGCTAATAAATGATTCCTGAAATAGGCCAGTTCGCACTCGTTATCGCCCTGCTGCTCGCGTTAACCCAGGCCACGTTTCCGTTGCTCGGCGCTTCACGCGGGCGTAGGACGTGGACAGCCCTCGCCGTGCCCGCGGGTCAGGCGCAGTTTCTCTTCGTGACGATCGCGTTCTGCTGCCTGGGATACTCTTTCATCACCAACGACTTCTCCGTTCTCAACGTCGCTACTAATTCCAATTCGCAACTGCCGTTGCACTATCGTCTCGCGGCAACGTGGGGCTCGCACGAAGGTTCGCTGTTGTTGTGGACCTTGATGCTCGCGCTGTGGACGGTCGCGGTTTCGCTTTTCAGCCGCCACTTGCCTGAGGAAATGGTCGCGCGTGTGTTGAGCGTGATGGGAATCGTCAGTGTCGGTTTCCTGCTGTTCATGTTGCTGACGTCGAATCCGTTCACGCGGATCTTCCCTGTTCCGCCCGACGGACGCGACTTGAATCCGTTATTGCAGGATCCGGCGATGGTGGCGCATCCGCCAATGCTTTACATGGGTTACGTCGGTTTCTCAGTCGCGTTTGCTTTTGCGATTGCGGCGCTGATTGGCGGACGGCTCGATGCGACGTGGGCGCGCTGGTCGCGGCCGTGGACCACAGTCGCGTGGATGTTTCTCACGTGCGGCATCGCACTCGGAAGTTATTGGGCTTACTACGAACTCGGCTGGGGCGGTTGGTGGTTCTGGGATCCGGTTGAAAACGCTTCGTTCATGCCGTGGCTCGTCGGCACCGCACTGATTCATTCGCTAGCGGTTACGGAAAAGCGCGGTGGCTTCAAGAGTTGGACGGTGCTGTTGGCGATTGCGGCGTTTTCGTTGAGTTTGCTGGGCACGTTTTTAGTTCGTTCGGGTGTGCTGACCTCGGTGCACGCGTTTGCAACTGATCCGAAGCGCGGCATTTTCATTCTCGCGTTTCTTGTTTTTGTTATCGGCGGATCGTTGTTGCTGTATGCCTGGCGCGCAAAACAGGTCGGACTCGGAAGCAAGTTTGACGTGATCTCACGCGAGTCGTTGTTGCTTTCAAATAACGTGCTGTTGACTGTCGCTGCCGGCTCGGTTTTGCTCGGCACATTGTATCCGCTGATCGTCGATGCGTTGGGCATGGGCAAACTCTCGGTTGGGCCGCCTTATTTCAACCTCGTGTTCGTGCCGCTGATGGCGCCCGCGATGTTTTTGATGGGTATTGGACCAGTGGCGCGTTGGAAGAAAGCGGATCTGCCGGAGCTTGCTAAACGTTTGCGTTGGGCGTTTGTTGTCAGCGTGCTCAGTGCGGTGACGTTGCCGTTTGTTCTTGGCGGTTGGAAATGGCTCGTGAGTTTAGGATTGTTGCTCGCGATCTGGATCGTCGCGACGGTCCTCGTGAATCTCTGGGAGCGCGTGCGGGTTACGTCGGGTCAGTTGTCGACGTTTCAAAAGCTGCGCACGCAGAGTCGTAGTTATTACGGCATGCAGGTCGCGCATCTCGGTGTAGCTGTTTTTATAGTTGGCGTGACGATGGTGACTGGTTATCAGTCCGAACAGGACGTGCGCATGGGCACTGGCGACGTTGTTCATGCCGGCGGTTTTCAGTTTCAGTTCAATGGTGTGCGTGACATCACGGGTCCAAATTACGTCGGCGCGCGCGCGGAGATCATCGTTAGCAAGAACGGCGTCGAGAAAGAGCGGATGTATCCCGAGAAACGAAACTACACCGCGAGCGGTAACGTGATGACTGAGACCGCGATCGACAACGGACTGTTTCGCGATCTTTACGTTTCGCTTGGTGAGCCGGTCGGTTCGGGCGCGTGGAGTGTGCGCGTTTACTACAAACCTTTTGTCGGTTGGATCTGGGGCGGTGCGGTGCTGATGGCGCTTGGCGGCGGACTCGCTCTAAGCGATCGACGATACGCACTGGCTGCGCGTAAGGAACGCGAAGCTCGTGAGGCTGCGGTGAAGAAACCCGCCGAAGTGCCTGCTACGGTAACCGCGCGAACGGAATCCGTGTAATCTGTGGTTTGAAATGCTGCGTTATTTAATTCCTCTCGGTGTCTTTCTCGTGCTGGTGGTCTTTTTGGCGATCGGCCTGGGCCGCGATCCGCGCGAAGTCCCTTCCCCGCTAATCAACAAGGCCGCGCCGACGTTTCGTTTGCCGCAACTGCAAGAACCGGCTAAAACATTCTCCGCCGAAGACATGCGCGGTAAGGTTTGGGTGTTGAATGTGTGGGCGTCGTGGTGTGTTAGTTGCCGCGACGAGCACCCGCTGTTGATCGAGTATGCGAAGACGGGAGCAGTGCCGATTTACGGACTTAACTGGAAAGACAAACGTGAGGACGCGCTCGACTGGCTTGGCGAACTCGGCGATCCATACGTTGCGAGTGCTGTTGATATCGACGGCCGCGTGGCGATCGATTACGGCGTCTACGGTGCGCCCGAAACTTATCTCATCGATCAGTCTGGCGTAATTCGTCACAAACACATCGGTCCGGTCACACCTGACGCGTGGAAGAACGACTTTTTGCCGTTGGTCCAACAACTGAATCGCGAGGGAGCAGCACGATGAAACGCACGCATTGGTTGTTGCTGATGCTACTCCAATTGATTGCTCTAACTGTATTCTCGCAGGTGCGGCGGCCTGAGCCTGTGAAAGGCGATGCCGCGCTCGAAGAACGACTCCACAAACTCTCGCAAGAGTTGCGTTGCCTCGTTTGCCAGAACGAAACCCTCGCTGATTCACGCGCCGATCTCGCCGAAGACCTGCGTGACGAGATTCGCGAGCAGATGAAAGCCGGTAAGAGTGACAAGGAGATCATCACGTTTCTGACCGAACGTTATGGGCAGTTCATTCTCTATAAGCCGCAAGTCACGCCGACTACTTACCTGCTCTGGTTTGGTCCTTTCCTGCTGTTGCTGGCCGGACTCGCCGTGCTCTTTTATTACATCAAACAACGACGCGATCTGATTACTGAAAAGCCGTTGACGGCTGAAGAGCGTGGACGCGCGGAAGAGATGTTGCAGGCGAATTCGGGAAAGGAGACGGCGTGATTCTCTTCTGGGTCATTTGCATCGCGATGCTGTCTATCGCGTTGCTATACGTCTTGCCGCCTGCGCTACAGGCTGCAGCCACAAAGGCAACGGAAGAAACTGCCAGGCGTAACGCCAACATCGCGATCTATCGAGATCAACTTAGCGAGCTCGAAGACGATCTGCGCAACGGCATCATTAGCCAGGAACAGTACGCGCAGGATCACGACGACATCGAACGCCGTTTACTGGAAGACACAACAACGGAAAAAACTCCGAGCAAGCCGGTTAAGGTTTCTGCCGACGCGCGCAAACACGCTTACATGCTCGGCGTCGGACTAGCGCTCGTTGCTGTCATCTTTTATTTACGCGTCGGCACTCCGGCAGCCGTTACCGGCGAAGCCGCGCCAACGATCGCGAACGCACCGTCAGCGCCTCCAATGGCGTCCGGCGGACAACGTTCTCAGGAACAGATCGAAGCAAGCGTCGCTGCGCTTGCGAAACGTCTCCAGTCGAACCCTTCGGATGCTCAGGGTTGGTCCATGCTGGCGCGTTCGTACACGGAGATGGGACGCTGGGGTGAAGCTGCGGGCGCTTACGCCAAACTCACTGAATTAACTCCGAATGACGCGGACCTCTGGGCCGAATACGCCTTCGCCGTCGCGATGGCGAGCGGCCGCAAACTCGACGGCAAACCGATGGAGCTGATCGATCACGCGTTGAAGATCGATCCGAATAACCCAAGGGCTCTCGGACTCGCAGCGAACGCAGCGTATGACAAGAAGGACTATCAGAAAGCTATCGATTACTGGCAACGCATAATGAAGCAGATGCCCGCGGACGCTGAGATCGCCAAAACGCTCCAGTCGCGGATCGACGAAGCCAAAGCTAAACAAAATAAATGAACAGAGAAAACTTACTTTTTGCGGTTATCGGATTGCTCCTGGGCTTCATCGTGGGGTTCATGTTTGCCAGTTCCATGAGTCAGCGGATGGCGCAAACGCAGACAGCCGCACAGAGTCTTCCTTCAGATCATCCGCCGGTTGGCGCGCAGAACGCGGGCGATCCCGCGGCGCAACGCGAACAGGTCATGGCGCAGATCGAGAAGGCGCGCAAGGAACCGGCGAACTTCGACGCGCAGATCAGGGCCGCCGAGCTTTACTACCAGATTCAACGCTACGATCAGGCAATTGAGTTTTTACTAAAAGCGAATCAACTCAAGCCGGCCGATTATGAAACCGTCGCGGTGCTTGGGGTCGTTAATCTCGACGCTGGGCACTACGATCAGGCCGAGAAGTGGTACCGCGTGGCGATCAAGATGAAGTCGGACGATGTGCGCGTGCTTGCGGGTTTGGCTGCGGCGACGTTGGGAAAAGGCGATGCAAAGGCTGCTGAGGAAGCGATTGCGCAGCTTGAAAAAGTCGATCCGAGTAGCGAGGATCTGCCGCAGTTCAAACAGAAGCTTGCCGGGCTGAAGAAGTAATCCACAGATTACGCAGATTTTTTTATGGAGCAATAGACACGCGCACGACGTTAGCCAGCAGGAAGCGATCGATCTTTCCGTCGTTCCCGACCACTACGACCTGACCTCTTTCAACAGTCACACGTTTGACCCCGCTCATTGGTCGATTGATCAACGTTCCATCGTTGGTTTCGATCACGAGCCGTGGTCCGGTTTCGGGTGGCGGTTCGGGCTTTGGTTCCGGTGTTGTTTCCGTTGGCGCCGCCGAGCTCGGTTGTTCGGTGGGCGTGCGTACGGTTTCTGTATTTCGTGGCGTTGATCTGCGCGGTGGTCTTCGTCCCCCGCGAGTATTGCGCGGTGCGGGCCGGGCGGTTTCTGTAGTCTCGGCCGGTTTCTCTTCGGCGGACTTTGGCGTTTCCGCTGGCTTTGATTCACGTACTTCAGGCGAGGGCTCCGGCGTTGGTTCCGGTGTCGGCGTTGCGGCGACTTCCGTCGGAGGCGGTTCTGGTTCGTTGATTCTAGCGCCAACTGACGAAACGCGTTTCGTCTTGCGTCCACCTGCCGTTGTTTCTGTTGCCGGCTGGGCGGGTGTTTCTGTTTCCGCGATATCCGGGCCACCGACTATCGGTTCAAATGATCCTCCAAACGACAAGCGATACGTTCCCTCGTCGTCGTTCGGGCTGCGTGCCTCGACGCGCAGGATCAGATTTTCACGCCGCCGTAAATAAATGCTTTTCGTAGCCGGCGCAGAAGTTTCGGCATAGAGCGTGAGTTTGAGGAGCGGCCGCAGCGTGCCGGCAGTGAACACGTCGATGTCGCCGTTGAGATTCATACTCTGCACGGTGATCAGCAGATCGCCGGGCGTCCCCGTAAACGCGAAATAATGATCTGTTAACCGTGCGTCGCCGAGATCGCGCGCGGCAATGCGTCCCGTAACGCTGCTGCTGCGCACGGGCGCGGGCGTGTTCGGATCGAGAGACTGCGCACACAGTTCGGTCGCCGGCAACAGCAATGCGGCTAGCAACAAACACAAGTTGGTTAAGTTATTTCTCAGTCGCGGAGCGCAGCTCATTCGCGGCAAAGCATATCAGATTTAAGTCACTCTAGCCGCATCGCAGATTTGAGTTATCCTACTCGCATGAGATTCACCCGCGTACTGCTGTTTATCCTTGTCTTAATCCCCCTCCCGGTTTTCGCGCAGTGGAGTGTCAAGCTTGATAAGGACGTTCGTTTTTATCAACCAACCGAACTCGGCGTTCTTATTGTAGGAACGGAAAAGTCGCTCTACGCCATCAACAGTGCAACCGGAGAAGAACTCTGGCGCCGCAAAGATGTTGAGCTCGATGAAACGGACGTCGCGCCGGTTCCCGGAACAGACCTGCTGCTGCTGAGCCTCGAAAAAAGTGACAAGGCTCGCGTCGAAGCGGTTGACCTTATAACCGGCAACTCGATCTGGCGCAGCGACAAGGTCAAAGGCGCGGTGATGCAGATGGCAGTTGATCCTGCCGCAAACTTGCTTGCGGTTGTTCTAGCAAAAGACGCGAAGAACCGTGCTCGTGAAGACTTCAAACGCCGCCCACTCGTTCACGTGCTGGATCTCGCTTCGGGCAACCAACTTTGGAACTACGAAGCGAGCGAAGTGGAAATGATGCCCACGCGCTGGCCTGATGACAGCGGTAAAGAGGTTGATTACTCCTTCGACAATTATTACCCACCGGCATTCGTCGACGGCCGCCTTTATCTTTTCTACGAAGGCGCGACTTCCTTTGACGCCCGCAACGGTAAAGCGCGTCTGCGTGAGAAGTATCGCGTCAACGAAGACGGACTCGCGCTTTCTGAAGCCGAACCGATATTCGACGACAGTTTTATCTACGTCTCCGGTCACGGCCGCGTGCGCGCGATCTCCCGTCAATCCGGCGACACCGAGTGGGAGGCAAAAGATCTCGGACTCACGCCCGAGATGATGTTGATCGACGGCGTGCTCTACGTGCGCACCGGCGGACAATTCACTCGCATCAAAGACGGCGAAACAGTCGAACGCGGTTCTTACGGTCTCAGCGCGATCGATGCGCGCTCCGGCAAAGTCTTATGGCGCTACAAAGGTGCAGACAAAGGCATAACGAATCTGCTCGTGCCTGGTCCAAACGTTCTCGCGGTGGCGGATCGAGACGATCTGATCTTCGTCGACGCACAAACCGGCAAGCGAACCGCGCGCGTCTCGCACAAGATCGAACGCGCTTCGTTTGGACTGCTGAACGAACGCGGCGACATCGTGATCGGCGGGCAATCAGAAATCGCGGCTTTCGATCGCTTCAACGGGCGGGAACTCTGGCGTGCACGGCATACGCCGCCGGGTCGCGGAATCTTTCGCACAGTCACGGCGATTGCCGCACGCGCCGCATCGCTCTACTTTCGTTTTGGCGGCACTGCGGTGACGGCTTTTCGCGGCGTACAAATCGCGCGTGCGGTTAGCGGTCTGAGTTGGTCAGGCCTGACAGTTCGTTCTTCGATCTCAAACTTGCAGACGCTCGCGACCGCGTCGCGCCGGCCGAATTATCCCGGAAGACAACTCAAGAAGTACGGCATACTCGATCGCGTCGATCCCTCGAGCCAGCTCGATCGCTTGTCGCGCTTTCTCTGGCATCGCGATCGGCTCGCGTCGCTGCGCGGACAGTGGATGTACTTTTACACGGATCTCAAAACACGCGACGGCAACGGACTCGCGGGCGTGAACGTGAACAACGGCCGCACCGATCGCGAAATACGGCTCTCCGATCTCGACGAGAGATTTATAGCGGACGAGGCGCTTGGTTTGATGTTTACGGCGTCGGGCAATCGCGTTTACGGACAGAGGTTAAACGGATCGTAGTTCGAATTTGTGTAATCTGTGTCCACTGCCTGCAACCGCAAGCGCACCTGCGTAGTTAGTCGCGACATCCAGATCGAACAACGACCAGAGCTCTTCAACTCGCGACAACGCCGCCGGTTCGCCGGGCGCGAGTGTGACGTCAAAGCTGTCGAGCGGATGCGACAACCCGCTCCCGATCGCTTTTATGTAAGCCTCTTTGCGCGTCCAGCATCTGAAGAACGCCGCCGGCCGCTCCTCTGCCGCCAACGTATTTAGCGTTTCCACTTCGCCAGCCGAAAAGAAACGCTCCGCGATTCCCTCAGTCTCAAAGTCTTCCTTGATCTGTTCCACATCGATCCCGACTTCATGGTCCTGCACAAACGCATAAACGGCCCACTCGCCCGAATGTGAAGCATTAAAACGCAGCGAACTCTCGCGATCCAGCAACGGTTTGCCGTATGGTCCGTAAGCAAAACGCACCGCGGGCGGCGTCGTGTCGAGGTAACGCGCCAGGAGCACACGCAAAAACCCGCGAGCTACTACGAAATGTCGTCGATGCTGCTCGAAATGAAAACGATTGGCCCGTACGCGTTCGTCCTCAGCGAGAGTTCGTAGATAGCTTTCTTGCAACTCGGCCGGCTGCTCCAGACGCGTGCGCCACACGTGTACTTCTCCACTCGATAAAGACAGCGATGTCGGTGCGGATGACCACATGGACCGCTACATCTTAACTCACGCACAAAAAGAACACCGATCCGTGTATAGGCCCACACAAAAAATTTCCCGCATAGTTGTAGTGTACGTTGGGTTATAATTCTGTCTCCCCCATCTCTTAGTAGCAGTCCAAGTTTCGAGTTCAGCCTTCAGGCTGTTGCCCGGCGCAGCAAGCTAAAGCTTGAACTCCACGTAACGTACGGAGGGTCTTCCAATGTCGCGAAGCAGCTTCAGTTTGGCCCGCACGATAGTGTGTGGGCTTTTCATTTTGTCAGCAATGATTACGGCCCAGGCTCAGTTCAGAGCCGGCATTCAAGGAACAATTTCCGATGCAAATGGAGCACTCGTCCCCGGCGCGAGAGTGATTCTGAAAGACCTGGAAAACGGAAAGACCCAGGAAGTCACCAGCAGCGAGGAAGGGTTTTATCGCATTGTCGGCCTGGCGCCGGGCAGGTATGAACTTACCGTTGAAAAAGAAGGCTACAAAAAGAGCCTTGCGGAAAACGTCACCGTCTCGGCCGAAACTATTCAGGGCGCCGACGTGATTCTCGAAATCGGAGACATTACGGCTGTCGTGACGGTTACCGGAGAAGCTACCGAGCAACTCGAAACCGAAACCGCGAACATTGCCAAAGCACTTACGACCGCCGAAGTTAAACGGTTGCCGCAAGTCGGAAGGGACCCTTACGAACTGGCACGTTTGACGCCGGGAGTCTTTGGCGACGCCGCCCGCAGTGCGAACGGCAATTCGTCCGGACTTCCCAACGCCGGTTCTGATACTGGACCAGGCGCCTCTAACAATTCGATCTTCGCCGCTGAGAATCAACCGCAGATCAGTGCTAACGGCCAACGCGTCACCGCGAACACTTTTCAGATTGACGGTGTCAGCGTAAACAGTCTTTCGCACGGCGGCGCTGCTGTGATCACACCCAACCAGGAGTCAGTCAAAGAGGTCCAGATTTCTTCGACCACGTATTCCGCCGAGGACGGGCGCAGTTCCGGCGCGCAGATCAAAGTAGTTTCACAGAACGGCACGAATGATTATCACGGCAGCGCCTTTTTCAAATACAACAGTCCCAAACTCAACGCCTTTAATAAATATCCAAATGCCTTCGGCCGCGGTTTCACCGAACGAGTCGAACGTTTGTTCCGCCAGTTTGGCGGCAGCATTGGTGGACCACTCTACCTCCCGCGTTTTGGGGAGGGTGGACCAGCAGTCTACAGCGGCAAGAACCGCGCGTTCTTCTTTTTCTCGTACGAGGCACTACGCGACAACTCAACGATTCCCTCAACACAGTACGTCGAGACTCCGCAGTTTCGGCAGGCGGTGATCGCTGCTCGTCCGGGTGGAATAACTGCGCAGATCCTCGGTAGCAGTGGCGTTCAACCACGCATCGCCAGCGTCATAACGCCAACCTGCGACGATCTATTAACAGGACCGGACCGTCAATGTGCGGTCGTTCCCGGCGGTCTCGACATTGGCTCGCTCAATCTGGGCCTGGGCCAGTATTCAACAAATTTCTTCGGCGGCGGACTCGACGGTATCCCTGACATTCAAAAGGTTGTGATCGCCGCTCCGCGAGTCAATAAGCCAAAGCAATACAACCTTCGCTTTGATTTCACGCCCGGAAGCAAAGATCAGTTTGTCGTCAGCACGTATCTGACCCGTGCTTTATTCGAGGGCAGCGATACTGGAGCTGCCGCCCGCCCGCAAGCTGACGTGACGAGCGCACCTCGTAACTCGGCGTTTACAGTTCTCTACACACGTACGTTCTCGCCGACCTGGTTGAATGAGGCGCGCTTCAACTTCACGCAGTTTAAGTTCAACGAAGTGGAATCCTCGCAAGAGACAAACTTCGGTATTCCGCGTGTGGAAATCGAAAACGTGTTCAGGGACTTCAGTCGAATTCGTTTTGGTGCTAATCAAGCGGAGACGACGCCGGGCATTTTCTCGGAAAGGACGTTCGAGTTTCGCGACATCCTCAGCAATGTGCGCGGGAATCACGGTTTGAGGTTCGGCGGAGAGTATCGTAAGGAACTTAACGACGACAACCTTAACGGCGCTTCCCGGCCGCTGTATACCTTCGGCGGACTGTTCAACTTCGCTAACGATGCACCGCTCTTCTATCAGATCAATGCCGATCCACGAACCGGTGGCATCGCCGACGCGCAACGACATTTTCGCACCGGCGGTTATGGCTTCTTCGTCCAGGACGATTGGAAATTCAGACCAAACCTGACGTTGAACCTGGGATTGCGCTACGAGTACTTCAACGTGCTCTCAGAGCGTGACAATCGTGTGTCTAACTTCGTCTTTGGACCAAATGGTGGTCTCTTGGGCGCGCGCGTCGAACCTACTAACAGTCTTTACAATCCCGATCGAAACAACTTTGCACCGCGCCTGGGATTCGCGTGGAGTCCGGCACGTTTTCGCGACAAGCTGGTCTTTCGTGGCGGCGCAGGTATCTATTACAACCGCATCGAACAAGTAGTGTTCGCCAACACACGCGGCAATCCACCGTTCTTTGCGCGCTTTTCGATTTGCTGTGGCAGCGCGGGTGATCCATTTGCTGGTAATCAGATTCTTTACGAGTTGGGCTCGAGTAACTCGCCGTTCAGTTTTGCGCCGAATCCAGCGCTGGCGGTCGGGATAGATCCGGCAACGGGCGCGCCGTTGAACCGCACGGTTGAGATTTACGGTGCGCTGGCCGATACGCCGATACCTTACGTTTACGGCTACTCGTTCGACATACAGTACGAGTTGCCTTTTCAGCTCGCCGCCACTGTTGGTTACCAGGGCAGCTCGAGCCACAAACTAATTCGTCTGGTTAATCAGAGATTCCTGCAGACGAATATTCCCGCGAACTTCTTTGCATTTGCTGTGTACATTCCCACGCCGGACGTAAACGCAAACTACAATGCGCTGAACGCGCGTCTGACGCGACGCTTCTCGCGTGGTTTCCAGTTTGACGTGCTGTATCGCTGGGCCAAGAGTATCGACACGTTGTCAAACGAAGGGCCGGGCGCGGTGACGAATCAAACGTTCCCGCAGGATCTGCGACAGGAACGTGGTCCATCCGATTTTGACGTGCGGCACAATCTGGCGATCTCAGGCTTGTGGGATCTGCCGCTGTTCCGCAATCGCCGTGACTTCGTCGGCAAAGCGTTCGGTGGTTGGCAGATCGACGGTATACTTTCCGCCCACACCGGTTTCCCGTGGACGCCGCACACCGGTCAATGCGTGCGCGCGCCGGGTACGCAGGACTTTATTTGTCCCTCGCGTCCGCCGCATTACTTCGGTGGCAACCTGACGGACACGGACAACGAGGCGTTTATCCGTGAAGGCGGAAACTTTCCCGGTGGCGGTTTGCTTTACTTCGATCAGAACAATCCGCAGGGAACGTTGTTGCCGGGCATCGGCCGTAATTCGTTTCGTGGTCCAAGATACTTTGCGGTCGATATGAGTCTCGCGAAGCGAACCGGTTTACCGGCTTTCCTGGGCGAGTCGAGTTTTCTCGAGGTCAAGGCAAACTTCTTCAATATCTTTAACAACCTGAACCTGGCGCCGTTTGGTTTCTTCGCGCCGAATGTGGACAACCGGGATTTTGGCCGTGCGGAACGCGCGCTCGCGGGACGTGTGGTTGAGTTCCAGGCCCGATTCAACTTTTAGCCGCAAAGAAGCACAAAAGGGGCAAGGGTGCGAACAGTTCTTTTGTTCTTCTTCGTGGCCACTTCTAACAACTGATGAGACGGATCAACTTAATACTTTTCATTTTCGCCTGCATTTTGCTGGCGGCGATAGCGCCGGTGCATTCGCAGCGGCCACGGGATGTTGAGCGAGAGGTCAATGCGCTGCTCGCGAAGATGACGCTGGCTGAGAAGTTGGGCCAGCTACAACAACTCGACGGCGAAGCGAATGGAAACTTTCGTCCTGAACACGTCGAACTCGTTCGCAAAGGTTTGCTGGGATCGACGCTGAACGTTCGCGGCGTGCAGCGGACCAATCAACTGCAGCGCGTCGCGATGACGGAGTCGCGTTTGAAGATTCCGTTGTTGTTCGGGTTCGACGTGATTCACGGTTACCGGACGATTTTTCCGATTCCGGTTGGTGAGGCTGCGAGTTGGGATCCGTCGCTCGCAGAGCATTCGGCCGCGGTGGCCGCGCAGGAGGCAAACAACGCGGGCTTGCATTGGACGTTTGCGCCGATGCTCGACATCGCGCGCGATCCGCGTTGGGGTCGAATAACGGAAGGCGCCGGTGAAGATCCTTTTCTCGGCGCCGCTTTCGCCGCGGCTCGCGTGCGCGGTTTTCAAGGCGCCGACTACAGCGCGCCGGACAAGGTGCTCGCGTGTGCGAAACACTGGGTGGCTTACGGCGCTGCTGAAGGCGGACGCGATTACAACACGACGGACCTTTCGGAAAACGTGTTGCGCGAGATCTACTTTCCACCGTTCAAAGCCGCGGTCGATGCTGGTGTAGGTACGTTCATGAGTTCGTTCAATGCGATCAACGGCGTGCCTGCTTCGGCGAATGCTTTTACGTTGACGAAGGTGTTGCGGCAGGAGTGGAAGTTTGACGGGTTTGTCGTCAGCGACTACACGTCCGTGCGTGAATTGATAAATCACGGCATCGCGGCGAATGAAGAGCAAGCGGCCGCGGTGGCGTTGAACGCTGGCGTGGACATGGAGATGGTGAGCCGCAGTTACAACGAGTTCGGGCCACGTTTACTCGAGCAGCGGAAGCTCTCAATGGCGACGATTGATGAAGCGGTGCGGCGTATTCTGCGGATCAAGTACCGGCTCGGACTTTTTGATAAGCCCTACGCCGACGAAGCTCGTGAGCAGGGATCGTTGCTAAGACCGGAGAGTGTTCGTTTGGCGCGTGAAGCGGCGGCCCGTTCGATGGTGTTGTTGAAGAACGAACGCAACGTGTTGCCGCTGGATAAGAATGTGAAGTCGATCGCAGTGATCGGTCCGATTGCTGACGATCGCCGCGTGCCGCTTGGCCCATGGAACGGCGATGGCCGCGAAGAAAATACGATCACGGCGCTCGCTGGTATTAAAGCCGGCGTGTCCGCGCAGACGAAAGTTGTTTACGCGAAGGGCTGTGATATCAAGTGTGAGTCTGACTCGGGGTTTGGTGAAGCAGTCGCGCGCGCGAGGGAATCCGATGTGGCGCTCGTTTTAGTTGGCGAAAGCGATGAGATGGGCGGCGAAGCGGCGTCGCGGAGTTCGCTCGATTTGCCGGGCCGCCAGATGGATTTGGTCAAAGCGATTCAAGCGGCCGGGAAGCCCACGGTGGTTGTGCTTGTTAACAGCCGTCCGCTGACGTTTGGCTGGATTGTCGAGAACGTGCCGTCGATTCTCGTCGCGTGGATGGGCGGAAGCGAGGGGGGAAACGCGATAGCCGACGTCGTTTTTGGCAACGTGAATCCGAGTGGCAAGTTGCCCGTAACTTTTCCACGCACAGTCGGGCAGGTGCCGATCTACTACAACCATTTGAACACGGGACGCCCACCCGAAGAGCAGAATAAATACTCGTCGAAGTATCTCGACGTGCCGTGGACGCCGCAGTTCCCTTTTGGTTACGGGCTTAGCTACACGACGTTCAAGCTCAGCAATCTGGTTTTGAGTGCGCCACGGATTCGAGCCACGGACAAGTTGACCGTTAGTGTTGAGGTTGAGAACGCAGGCTCGCGCGCGGGTGACGAAGTGGTCCAACTTTACATTCGCGATCCTGTTGCGTCGATGACGCGTCCCGTGAAGGAGCTGAAGGGTTTTCAGCGTGTGACGCTGCAACCGGGTGAAAAGCGGCGCGTGGAGTTTTCGGTGTCGCACGACCAGCTCGCGTTTTGGAATCGCGAGATGCGATTTGTGGTCGAGCCGGGCGAGTTCCGAGTGATGGTTGGATCGAATTCACGCGATGTGATCGAGGCGAAGTTTGAAGTGGTTGAGAGATAGAGGTAGTGCGTACCCGCAAAATCCGCTTTACTATCCTTGTCTTTATTCTCCTCTCCGCTGCCTCCGCACGCGCCAACGACGCTTTCATCAATGACCTACAACAACGCTCCTTTCTTTACTTTTGGGAACAAGCGGATCCAAACACAGGACTAGTGCCGGATCGTGCGCGAATGGACGGCTCGCCG
>DATEHX010000185.1:0-32989 GCA_035279345.1 Pyrinomonadaceae bacterium
ATCGTCGCGATTGGCGCCGCACTGAAAACAGATCAGCCCATCTGGCAGACCTGGCACAAACACTATCTCTGGACTTCGATTACTTACTTTGCCGGCGCCTTTGCGGCCGGCGTGATCACCGCGCTGTTCTACTTCATCGGCGCTTACGCGTTTGTCGTAACCTTGCCGATTATAGCGATCGTCTTTCTCACTTACCGCACTTATCTCAGACACGTTGAAACTTCCGCGGCCCAGGCAGCGCAAGCCGAGAAACACGTCAAGGAACTGTCACACTACATCACGGAACAGGAACGCATCCGCGAGCAGTTTTCGCAGATGGAAAAACTCTCCGCACTCGGCGAACTCGCTTCGGGAGTCGCGCACGATTTCAACAACACGCTCGCCGGTATTCTCGGCCGCGCCCAACTCCTCCAGCGCACGGACGATCCGGAGAAACTGCGCCGCGGCCTGGACATCATCATCAAGACCGCCGAAGACGGTGCGAAGACCGTAAAACGAATCCAGGACTTCGCGCGCCAGCGGCGCGATCACAACTTCGAACTCGTCTCCGTCGATCAGATCCTGATGGACGCGAGCGAGATCACGCGGCCACGCTGGAAGAACTGCGCCGAAGCCTCAAACATCCACATCAGTCTGGATCTGCAAATCAGTTCGAGCGCGATGGTGATGGGCGACGATTCGGAGTTGCGCGAAGTGCTCGTCAATATGGTCTTCAACGCAGTCGATGCAATGCCGGAAGGCGGGACCCTGACGTTATCGAGTCAGACCGTCGATCAACAGGTCGTGATCAAGGTCGTCGACAGTGGTGTTGGCATGTACCCCGAGGTGCGTTCGCGCATCTTCGACCCGTTCTTTACCACCAAAGGCAAAGCCGGGCTGGGCCTCGGGCTCGCCGTCAGTTTCGGAATCATCCGACGCCACAGCGGTAACATCGAAGTCGAATCGCAATACGGCCAGGGCACGGAGTTTCGCATCACGCTGCCGGTTGCGAAGATCGATGAAACGCGGCTTATTAAACGCGAACTGATCGTTGAGACTCCCGAACCGCCACCGGTCGCTGCCGCGCCTCGAAGCACACTTCCGCCCGCAAGATTGCTCGTCGTCGACGACGAGGTCTTCGTACTGGATCTCTTGAACGAGATTCTTGAATGCGAACACTGCGAGGTCGTGTTGGCCCAGGACGGCACTGAAGCGCTCGCGCGTTTCCGCGAACAAGAGTTTGACGGAGTGTTCACGGACGTCGGTATGCCGGGAATGAGCGGCTGGGAACTGGCCCGCGAGATTCGTCAACTAAACAAAACGATCCCCATCGCGATCATCACTGGTTGGGGCGAGATCGTCGGTTCAAATGAGCAACGCGCCGCCGGCGTCGATTGGGTGGTGGCGAAACCATTCACCGCCGATCGGATCGCGGAACTCGTACGCGAGATCAATTGTCGTCAGGCCGCCGCGCGCGAAGAGAATGTCGCAACAGTGGCGGCGTAAATCAGCCGCTACCTCTGTGCCGGTGTTCGACTGCGCGTTTTACACTTTCCTCCACCACTTCCAAACGAAACGGTTTTAGCAAGTAATCAAACGCGCCCAGGCTCATCAGGCTTTGCGCCTGCTCCTGATCGGTCAGTCCCGAAACCATGATCACCGGTGTGCCGGGATAACGCTCCAGCACGCGTGTGAGTAATTCGCTACCACTAAGTCCCGGCATTGTTATGTCTGTCAGGACAACGTCGAAAGATTGGGCCTCCAACTTTCGTAGAGCTTCCTCTGCGGTGTTTGCCTGCGCGCAGTTGTGGTCCACGGCAAGCAACTCGCAGAGGGTGTCGCGGATCACATCGTCGTCATCCACGACCAGGATGTCAGCCATGATTGGCCCTCCACTATTCACCCAAGGCGTCCGGCTGGGCAACGGAGGACGTCGAGACGTCACCTTGATCTTGTTTTTTCTGTGAGGTGGACTGAGAGATTCGCCGCGCGCGAATCATAGCATGAAGCCATCCACAGATTACACAGATATCTGTTATGCTTTTGATGCATGACGGCGAAAGCAATAGTAAAGTTCGTTAACGACGATCTGTTCGTCGGCATCACACCCGGTGGACGAGCGATCGTGCTCGATACAAACTCGCAACGCTCGACAGGGCCATCGCCGGTCGAACTGCTGCTGGTCGCACTCGGCTCGTGCACCGCAACAGACGTGGCGTCGATTCTTAAAAAGAAGCGACAGCAGGTCACGAGTTACACGGTCGAGATCTCCGGTGAACGCCGCACCGAGCCACCGCGCAGTTATACGTCGATGAAAGTCCATCACATTCTCACTGGCCGCTCAATCTCCCCGGCCGCCGTCGCACACGCGATCGAACTTTCCGACACCAAATATTGCAGCGTCGCCGACACGCTGAGACCGAAAGTAGAAATCCAATCAACGTTTGAGATCATCGAAGAACCGCGTCAGACCGATGGGGAGTAATCAAGCAAAGTGTTAAAGAAGATCGTCGCCGCCCTTAGTCTTTCTCTCCTGGTAACAATACAAAGCTCGTCGCAGTCGGCTCGTGATACGACGCTGTCGAACGTGCGGCAGAGTGACGCCGCGGGCCGTTCCGCTGACGGAAGTGTGCCTAAGCTTACACCGGCCGAACACATGCGCCGCGCGAGTGTTTACCTCGGAAACCGTGCGTTTGCGGAGGCACGCGCACATTGGCAGGCGTTGCTCGACAATTACCCGGAGGATCCGCGGGCAGCGGAAGCGATGCTCGGCATCGGCCGGTCTTACTTTCTGAGCAAGGTCTACCAGGACGGCTACGTAGTCTTCAACGAGTTGGTCCAGAAGTATCCGGGAACGAAAGAAGCTCGCGAGGGTTTGAACTACAGCGCCGCTTCCCTGCTGCGCATGGGCAAGTTTTCCGAGTCCGCAGCGCGTTATGAGGAGTACATCACTCGTTACCCGAACGGCGAACGCATCGACACCGCGCACCTGAACATGATCGACACGTTGCGCGAAGCGAATCGTCCGGCTGACGCGATGGTTTGGGTCACGAAGACGCGGCAGCGTTTCGCGGGCAGCGCGACGGAGACAAACGCGATGTTTGGCGCGCTTCGACTGCACGTTGCGGAACAGGAATGGTCCAAAGCCGTGGCGATGGCGGATCAGTTGTCGCAACGAACGTTCGCGAAAGCAGTGCTGACCTCGCGTTCGGAAGTCGCATATCTCAAGGCGTTCAGTCTCGAACAGGACGGCCGGAAGAATGAAGCGTTTGCGGCGTATCTCGCGGTGCCTGATTCGATTGATTCGTATTACGGTTGGCTAGCGAGTCAGAGGCTCACGGCGATTGCCGGTAAAGAACGTGCTGAGATCGTGGCTGAACGTGAAGGACGGGTGAACTCCGCGATTGCGGGCGTCGCCGATACTTACCCGGCGCCGTATCGACAGGCGATCGTCAGCGCGGCGAAAGCACGCAAACTCGATCCGCGTTTCATTCTCGCGTTGATGCGGCAGGAGAGTGTGTTCAAGCCGTTCGCGAAATCACCGGCTGGTGCGCGTGGGCTCTTACAACTCACGTTGGATACGGCGCAGAAGTACGCGCCGGCCGCGGGTTTCAATTCACTGCGCGAGAATCAACTCTATCAACCCGAAACCTCGATCATGCTCGGCGCCGAGTATCTCGAACACCTGACGCAAATGTTTCCGGACATGCTCGAGCCGATAGCCGCGTCGTACAACGGCGGCGAAGATAACGTTGCGCGCTGGCTCGAACGCGCCGGGCACAAAGACCGCGGAGTGTTCACCGCGGAGATCGGTTTCGACGAAACCAAAGGCTACGTGCAAAAGGTGATGTCGAACTATCGCGTGTATCGTCAGCTCTACACAGTCGATCTAATCCGTAGATAATCCGTGTAATTCCTGTTTATGGTTCAGGACAGTAGCGTCCTTCACGGGAAAACTGGTATCGCAACGTCAACTCCGCTGCGGGACGCGAATCCAGATCCATATCGACTGTTCTGACATCGTGCCTCACTGAACGCCCAATACCGGTCGCAGCCTTGCTATTTCCCGCTTTCGCCGTGCTGTCACGCGATGCTTCCGCGCGTAACTGAGGTTCCGCAGCCGGAACCGGCCCTGAAGTGTCGACGTCTCCCCTCGTGATCGGTATCGGTTTTCCTTTTTCGCGGAAGAACACGGCCGTGATCACTCCGAGGTTAGCTTTGCGACCCAGCTTCGCGGCGTACGAATCGCGCTCCGTAGTGAAATAAAAGCGCCGGGCGCGTTCCGAACTCATCTGCCAGCCGCTGATCGTGATCGTCTGATAAGGTTCGATGACCCACTTGCTGGCGTTCCAGGCAGACGTCTGTTCCGCGTCGATCGTATTGAGCCCGTCAACGGAAAGCGCCACCGCCACACGATCCGGCAACGGATTGCGCAGACGCAGTTCGTATTCGGCGCCTTGAAGCGCGTCCACGAAGATGCGGCCACTCTCCTGATATTCGTTCAGTGCCCGGCCATCGACCATTACGTCGAGTTCGAAGTTCGGATATCGGACGCGTTTGTTGGTGATAACCCGGTTGTTCTGCGAGTTCTGCGCGGACGCCGTGGTGCCCCGGAGCAGAACTGCCACGCCCGTGCCAAGTAAAGCAGTCACTAGAAATGTCGCGCCTGCGAGGGTCCAAAGAAGTCGCCTCATGAGACCTGTTCCTCCTCAAAAATTGCCCATCACATCCAAGAACGAAGGTGCGGACCGGTTCTTGCGGGCGATGTTGACGTGATGGCGAGTGGACCGTAACTGTTGTCAGTGCTTTGGGTTTTCGGTTGAGTAATGGTGGCAGGGACGCTATTATGGACCTAGCCAATCCGGGATGAAATAAACTGACATACGAATCGCAACGAGGTGAGGCTTAAGAGAAGCTCATGGAGTATGCCCTAACTGCAACCAAAAACAAGGCTCGCGCGGGCTCTTACTACGACCGGATTGCCCGGTACTATGATCTGACTTTCAAGCTGAACGGCTATGGCCGCGCGCTCGATCAGTACTTCGAAAGCCATCCGCTGCCCGTGTCCCGAGGTGCGCACATTCTCGATGCGGGCTGTGGCACGGGGCTGCTGACACTCGCCTTGTTGCGTGCGATTAGATTTCCGGTCGCCATTACCGCGCTCGATCTATCGTCGACGTCAGTGGCCGCGGCGCGCAAGTCGCTCTATTACAGTTCGGGAAGAAAACGTGACGTTACGTTTGCTCAAGGCAATCTGTTGTGTCTGCCATTTGCCGATGAGTCAGTTGATTTAGTGGTTACCGCAGGCGCGCTCGAATACGTGAAGCTCGAGGATGGACTGACTGAGCTCGCGCGCGTGATCGCGCCCGGCGGTCACTTGCTTCATTTGCCGATTCATCCAAGTCCCGTCGGCATCCTGCTCGAAATATTGTTCCGCTTCAAGAGTCACCCGCCAAAGGAAGTGAAGGATCAAACTGAGAGGCGCTTCCGGATCGTTCACCAGTATCGCTTCCCACGTAAGGAAGCGATCGGCTGGAGCAAGACCGCGATTCTCGCGCAGAAGATTTAAGATCCCGCGGGTACCAAGCTCAAGATCCGATCGTCATCCGTGGCCGGTTTTCCACGCCCGTCCCGGTTCGATGTGGAAAAGTAAATAAAGCCATCCGGCCCTTCTTCCACTTCTCTGATCCGGCCGTAGTCTTTGATTAGATCTTCCTGGCCCACAACGCGGCGGCCGTCGAGTTCGACGCGAATCAAACGTTCTCCACGCAAGCACCCAAAGAAAAAGTTTCCCTTGAAACGCGGAAACGCGTTGCCGCGATAAAACGATCCGCTCGCGGGCGCGCACGCCGGCGTGTACTCGAGCAGTGGTGGTTCAGTTCCGGCACGCGTCTCTTTGTGATGAACCAGCGGCCAGCCGTAGTTCTTTCCCTTTTCGACGATGTTGACTTCATCGCCGCCTTCGGGACCGTCGAATCCGCTTGGTCCATGTTCGGTCTGAAACATCAGATTCGTGCCCGGTTGCCAGTCCATTCCCTGTGCATTGCGATGACCGTACGACCAGATCTCCGGCCGTGCGTTCTGTTGTCCGACAAATGGATTGTCTTGCGGAACTGTGCCGTCATCGTTCAGGCGTAGTGTTTTGCCCGCGAGCGAATCGAGACGTTGGGCCAATTCGCGCTGAGTTGCATCGCCGGTCGTGATGTAGAGCTTGCCGTCTGGACCAAACCGAATCCGGCAACCTGCGTGAAACTGCGCGGCGGGAATGTTTTCGATGATTGCTGTTCGGTCGATTAAACCCTCGGGCGTCTCGCGATAACGAGCAACGCGAACCTTATCTCTGGCGTACGCATACGCGACGTAAATGAAGTGGTTGCTGCTGAACTGCGGATGCAACGCGAGGCTCATCAAACCGCTCTCGCCTGTCGATTCAACATCCGGCACCACAAACAGCGGCTGCGGCCGCAGAGTTCCCTTTTCGATAACTCGCACTCTTCCGGGACGCTCAGTGAAGATCAAACGCCCGTCCGGCGTCCAGACGAAGGACCACGGCACCTGTAAACCACCCGCGACCTTCTCGACTTTGAAACTCGTGTTTGCTTGTGCGGAACTTGCGACTTCGCCTGCGCCTCGTCCTTGAGGCGCCCGATCGCAGGCCACACAGAGAAATATCGTAAGAGCTACGAAGAAACCCGAAGAGATTGATGACACGAGAACCCCTTGAAACCTAATGCTGAATGTATTCGTGAAGCAGCTTGATCTCGTCTCCCTGTTCGCCGACCTCGACGCTGAGCAGGTCACGCAACGAAAGCATGCCAACCCAGCGTTCGCCATCGACGACCGGCAGGTGACGAGAACCAATCAACTCCATTCGTTCGAGGGCCTGATGGGGAGTTTCATCACACTGGATCACGGCTCGCAACTCGCTGGTCACTTCTCCGACTCGGACCGTGTGCGGGTCACGCTGCGGAACGACTATGCGCTTCAAAACGTCGCGCTCGGAAAACACGCCGAGCAGTTTGCCTTCATCGTCGACCACACAGACCGCGCCAATGTTTCGTGCAGCCATAAATTCCGCGGTCTCCTGCACGGTGGCAGAAGCCTTTGCCGAGTAAGGCTCGCGGTTGCGTATCACATCTCGGATCAGCATCGCATTTGCCTCCTGATTTTGGCTGTAGGGGTTGGAGGCCATTATAGAGAAAGAGGCCGCGCGTGTCTCTAGTTTTGATTGTTTACTACTAACTCGGTTTTCTCTGAGCAAACTCTGAGTCCTCTGTGTCTCCGTGTCGCTTTTAACGTACGACACACGAACCAGAGAGACAGAGGACTCAGAGGTTGCACAGAGAGGAGGCTAGTTAGAACAAACTGGCTTGCGCGGATGGACGGCGGAAAGTGGTGGCCGCGGAAGTTTCGTGAGTCCGTTTCTTGTTAAAGCCCAGGCGTGCGCTGTGAATTTTGAAGAGACGTTCAGTGGCGGCCCAGTACTCGCCTTTGCCACGCATTCTTTCGCCAAAGACACTTGAATTCAGCTTGCCGCCGCGTGCTTCGCGAATTCGATTCAGCACACGATCGGCTTTCGTCGGCAACTTCTCGCGCAAGCGTTCTTCAAAATAGGGTGCGACGTTTCCGGGCAGCCGCAACATGTTGATGAACGCGAGCTGCGCTCCGGCTTCTTTCGCGCGCTTCAACAGCTCGGGAATGTCTGATGACAGACCCGGAATCACAGGCGCGATGCCGATGCCGACTGTGATGCCCGCGGCCGCGAGTGCTTCCATCGCGTGAAAGCGCGCTTCCGGCAAAGGCGCGTAAGGTTCCACCGCTCTCGCGGCTTCCACATCCGTGAACGGAATCGTGAAGAAGACTCCGAGCTTTGCGTTGCGCGACAACTCCTGCAACACATCAATGTCGCGACGAATCATTGCAGACTTCGTGATGACACCAACCGGCTGCCTAAACTCAGCACACACCTCGAGACACTGCCGCGTGAGTTTGTAATTCGCTTCCAACGGTATGTATGGATCGGAAGTGAACGAGAAGACAATCTCGTCGCCTTTCCACGAAGGCTTCATCAACTCTTTGCGCAACAGTTTCGGCGCATTCACTTTCGCGATGATCTTGCGATCGAAATCCGTGCCGGCGCCGTAACCGAGATACTCGTGCGTCGGACGGCTGAAGCAGTAAGTGCAACCGTGAATACAGCCGCGATAGCAGTTGACGGTGTAGTCGAAGCCAACGTCCGGGCTGTCGTTGTGCGTGATGATCCGGCGCGTCTCCGTCTCTTCAAAGACTTCGAGCTTTGTTTCGGGAGGTTCGCCAATCCATTCGACGGAGTGGGTTAACCAGGGATTCGGCGGGTTCGTAACGTACTGCATACTTCCAACTTCAAAATCTTACTCATTGGCCACGTTTGCCGCCACCGATTCTATCGCGGTGAAAAAGATGAACACCGTTTGGCTATCGACGCCATCGTTTTCATTCAAACAAACGTAATCGTTGGTGATCTCGACAACGCGTCCGGTGTAAATGCCACCGGAGATTG
Organism: Pyrinomonadaceae bacterium; assembly: GCA_035279345.1. Classification (GTDB taxonomy): domain Bacteria; phylum Acidobacteriota; class Blastocatellia; order Pyrinomonadales; family Pyrinomonadaceae; genus PSRF01. Next base: position 8,519 of record DATEHX010000185.1, read on the forward strand.
TTTTCAGGTTGATCTTCTCGCCCTTGAAGCGGCGAAAGAGATTCTCGATGTCGTGTCCTGCCATCATTCACTCCGTTTCTCGGTCGTGGTCCAGCTAACAAAAAAGAAGCGATACTTATCCGGGTCTTCCAAAGTGATGAAGCGTCCGCCCCAGCCTTCGTCGATCGGCGGCTGAACGTCGGCGCCTCGTTCAATCAGCTCATCGTAGAAGCGATCAACGTCCTCCACGCCGATGAAGAAGTGAACGCCGCGTCCACGGCGTAACATCGTTTCGAGGTGTTGCGCCAACGTGATTTTCAGTTCGCCGCCACGCAATCGCGCCATCGGCGGCTCGGAGTTTAGACTGATCGACTCAACCTCGAACCCGAGCACGTTTTCATAGAACGCGAGCGACTCTTCGAGACTATTCACTTCGAGAAAGAGCAGGTCCAGCCCCTTGATCATTCCGCATCCTCTTTCAATGATCTGCCCAATAAGAGAGCAACAGATAAAGCAGCCCGTAGCCGCTGGTACCGATCATCATCCAGAAAGCGAGTTCCTGAAGTTTCGTGTGCCGCTTCAAACGATTCGTCACCGGAAGCAAATTGATCGCCGCAACCATCGCGCCGCGGGCGAGCAGCACGCCGAACCCAATAATTAACAAAGCCAAAACCGCGAGCGGCCATAAAAACCAGATCCATTGAACCATCAGTAGCAACAGCAGGAATAATCCGGAACCGAGACATAAGACTGCGCTGAGAACCTGGCCCATCACGCCGATGTCGCGCACGGACGGCGTCGAGACTGGAGCGAAGGGGCTAAAGTTTGGCGCTCTCGTAGTCGTTCGCGAATCGTCGTAGGCGCGCCGCAAGGTAACATCCTTCAAAACACCGTACGCCTCGTTTACCGACTTCATCTGTTCCTCGTTACCGCCTCGATCCGGATGATGCTTCGCCGCCTGGCGTTTATACTCGCGATCGATGTCGCGTTGCGAGGCGTGCTTGTCGACGCCCAAAACGCCATAGTAGTCTTTGTTTGAATCGAACTGGCTCATCGCGGATGCCTGATTCTAGAAGCCCCGTTTTCATTTGGCAATATGCGTTAATCGTGTCTAACTATGCCTGAATTTGAACCCGGTGATGATTTAATTTTTCAACTCGAAAGCGGCTTCGGGTTGTTGCGTGTGTTGGCTGTTGAAGGCGAAGGCGCGGGCACGGTGTGGCACCTGCTCGCTTACGATGACTTCTTTCCTGACGTTGAATCAGCCGAGGCCGCGCTGGCGGGACCAGCGCGGTTGCCAGTGCGCAAAGCACACATGGCGCTGACGAATCGCGCTTTCGAACGTACGCCCGCGGCGCGTCTCGGTAATCGAGCCGTTAGTGAAGATGAGTTGGTTGAGTATCGCAAATGGCTTGATAGTGACAAAGTTGTTTCCGATCGTTCAGCGCTGTTAATGTTGGGAATCCGCTAAATGACTAAATCTCCGTTTCCGCAATCTTCGCAACTAATCCTGCTTTTAATTCTTGTCTTAATTCTTTCCCCGCTCGCGTACGCCGCGCGGGTCGAACGACTAATTGACGCCTGGCAACCAAAACACTACAGCGTCAACATCACGCTCAACGATCAGCTTTCAGAGATCGCATCCGCCACCGCGCGCATTGACGTCGTAGTTCTCAAACAGACGCAGTTGATCGATCTCGACTTTGGCGAACTCGCGATCGACGCAGTCACAGTCAATTCCAAAGCAGCTACCTACACTCACAAAGACGGCCAGCTCAAAATTAATCTCGCTGAGCCTGCGCGACGCGGCGCACAGTTACAAATCTCCGTCGCGTATCACGGCAAACCGAAAGATGGCTTGATTCTTACTAACGATAAAGATGGAAAACCTTCCGCTGTCGGCGACAACTGGCCCAACCGCGTTCACCACTGGATTCCCACGCTGGACCATCCATCGGCAAAAGCGACCGTTACGTTCAACATCACCGCGCCGGCTAGTAATGAAGTGGTGGCGAACGGACGTTTGGACCACGTGCAAACGACCTCTAGTGGCAGCCGCACCTGGACCTACTCGGAAGGCGTGCCGATTCCGCCGTATTGCATGATCATCGGCGTGGGCCAGTTCGCGCGTTTCGAACCCAAGGAGCGTTCGGTTACGCCGCTTTCGTACTACGTGCCGCACAGCGATGGACCGTTGGCGATCAAAGGTTTCGCGCCTACGATTCCATCTTTAGCGTTTTTCAGCGAAACGATCGCGCCGTATCCGTACGAGAAGCTCGCGATGATCGTCGGCGCGACGCGCTTTGGCGGCATGGAAAATTCGAGTGCGATCGTTTTTACGAGCCGGCTGTTTGAGCCAAGACCGCAGGATAGGGTTAGCAAAACGTTCGGCACTCCGATTGGCACCAATGCCTTGATCGCGCACGAGATCGCGCACCAGTGGTTTGGCGATTCGGTGACGGAGTCGACGTGGTCCGACCTGTGGTTGAGCGAGGGCTTCGCGACCTACTTTGCGGGACTGTTTTTGCAAAAGTACGAAAGCGAAGAAGCGTTTCAGGGTTACATGAAAGAAGCCGCCGCGACCGCGTTCGGTTATGAAAAGAGTAACCGCATACCGATCCACGATCCCGACACGCAAGATCTCTTCAAGCTTTTGAATGGAAACAACTATCAGAAGGGCGCGTGGGTGTTGCACATGCTGCGCTCGCGTCTCGGTGACGAAGTGTTCTTTCGTGGCATCCGCAATTACTACACGGCGCACGCTGGCGCCACCGCAAGCACTGACGACCTTCGCCTTTCGTTGGAAAAAGCTTCACGTCAGGATCTACGCGAGTTCTTCCAGCGCTGGGTTTACGACAGTGGACATCCGCAGTATGAGTTGTCGTGGGAATTTAGGTTGAAGAACGTCGGATCGGGTAACGCTGGATCGGGTGGCGGTGTTTCGCGCACTCGCGAGTTGCTGTTTACGTTGAAGCAAGTCCAACCCAGCAACGTGTTCCTCGATCCCGTTCCGATCGTAATCACAACACCTTCCGGCTCACGCGACGTCGTTCTCAAACCGACAGGCAAAACAACCATCGAAGCCATCCAACTCCGCGAGCAGCCCTCCGGAATCGAAATCGATCCACGCAACACGCTGCTGAAGGAAGCGAAAGTCGTGCGCCGTTGATGCGCAAGCGTCTCCTGTCGCTAAGAACGTGGCTCCTGTTAACGCCGACGCGGCGGCTGTTTGACACTAGCGGTTCGCTTCCCTATCATCCACCATCGTCGGGGCGTGGCTCAGCCTGGTAGAGCGCACGGTTCGGGACCGTGAGGTCGGAGGTTCGAATCCTCTCGCCCCGACCAGTAACTTACCTTCCCCCAAGTACTTAACCTTGTGAGTGTTAAAGGTCTTTTCTCGCTTGTGGCCAATTTGTGGACAAAATTTTTTGAGTTACGGATTTAACTACTTGTAGCGCCATCCACGCAATGCAAAAAACCACCTAAAAACGGGAAGTGTTGAAAGCCGTCCTCACCGATGGTCCAATTCATCACCCATCGGAACCGTGCGCTCCGCCATGATGTAAATCGCTGATTTGCTCAAGACAGCGTTAGTTCGCCAAAAGACCGACCGTGTGGTCGGTCACTTGTTCTAAGCGACGTACTCTTGTTTTCAGCCAGAAGTCTGCGAAGGTTTGGGGTTCCAGGCGTAGAGGACTTGCCTTACTAGCCGCACCCCTCGAAAAAGACGCAACACGAAATGCTAAATCTGATCCTGTAACATGGTCCAATCCCTCACCGCTCAGACCGTGCACTGTACAAACCTGAATCGTAATTTCACAGACCGTCGGTGGGCTCAATCAGTCACTTGCTTGTAAGGTTCGCAAACTCAGGACGACTAATTGGTGTGTTGCAATAAAGGACACAATGAGGAGCTTGAACTTATATGATTAAAGGAGTTTGGGTTCGCTTCGTATTAACGTAAAAAAACTAAGGCAATCACCATAAAAATAACGGCGATCAGACCCGCGAGAAAACGCGTAATGAAACGGTCAATCATGCTCTCGGCTTCAAAATTCATGGCGCACCTGGGACAGCCGCGCGCATCGTGCGCCAGCTCAATTCTGCAATCTCGGCACGTCTTTGCACTCATGGAGTTATTAGTGTTTGCCGCTAAACATGCGATGCACTACTCTACTGATCCGAGTACCTGGTCGCAAGAAAGTCGGGATGTTTCGTTAAAGACTAAATCCGATCCCCCATGAGCGAGGCACAAGTTAAGTCCCTCTACCAGTCTCCGGATCCTGAACGTTGGCTGAATGATCACGGCGACTATCTTTTCAAGTACGCTGTCTTCCGGCTGCGTGACGATATCGTGGCGGAAGATGCAGTGCAAGAGACTTTTCTCGCAGCGTTGAGGGCGTACAAAAAATTTGAAGGACGAGGTTCGGAGCGAACCTGGCTGGTTGGAATATTGAAGCACAAGATCATAGATCACTTCCGGCGCGCGGGCCGTGAGGCGCCGATTGGCGAAGAGACTGATGAAGGCCCGGAGCACCGCGAATTCTTTGAACGATCCGATAGGTGGCAAGGTCACTGGAACACTGAATGGTCACCGAACGATTGGCACGCGACGCCTGCGGAACTAATGGAGCGAAGCGATTTTTGGAAAGTCTTCAACGATTGTCTCTCGCCCTTGCCGGCGCGAACGGTGAGTGCTTTCACACTGCGCGAAGTCGATGGTCTAAAGAGCGAGGAAATCTGCGAAATTTTAAGTATTCGAGTGAATAATCTTTGGGTGATGCTTCACCGCGCTCGATTGCACCTGCGTAACTGTCTGGAAGTTAATTGGTTCAAACACGAACAGTGAAATGGCGCTAAAACTCTACGACAAACTCAAACACACTGTTCGCTACTGGCTGTTGCGCAACTTACCCGCTTGCCAGCAAACCGTTGAAATTCTCTCACAGTCAATGGAACGCCCACTGACCCTTAACGAGCGCTTCAAAGTCAAACTTCATCTTTGGATCTGCGTCTGGTGCCAGTGGTATCTGGAACATCTACATCTCATTCGCAACACATCACGCGCCCAGGCTGAGACAGCTCCCGAGGCGATGACCACTTCGACTCTCTCGAACGAAGCGCGCGAACGAATCCGGCGCCGCCTCTCTAATCCAAACTAAAAAATCAGACTTGTAAGGTTTCTCCTGCATCCACCGACGAACTGTCGGAAAGGGAGAGGTTTGCCGCATGGACCACAATCATCAGCACTCACCAAATCTATTTGCCGTTATTCCAACGCCAGTCAGACTAGAGGCAAATTCTGATTACACCGGCAAAGGTGTAACAGTCGCATTCTTGGATTCAGGGTTTTATCCACATCCGGATCTTGTGTCACCGGTGAACCGCATCGTCGCTTACCACGACGTTGCTGGAGAGCGTCTCTCGTTGAGTGCCACTCCAGTTGAATCTTCGCAATGGCACGGGACACAAACAACAGTTGCCGCAGCCGGTAACGGGTACCTCAGCGATGGTTTGTATCGCGGCCTGGCCCACGAGTGTGAACTCGTGCTTGTTAAAGCAAGTGAACGCGGCCATATAACTGAAGAAAACATCGCGCGAGGTATCGAATGGGTGATCGCGAATCGCGAGCGTTACAACATTCGAGTGCTCAATATTTCGTTAGGCGGAGACGAGGATGTTCCGTGTTCGAAAAGCATTATCGACCAGGCTGCTGAGGAAGCAATTGAACACGGAATCGTCGTAGTCGCCGCCGCTGGAAACTCTGAGGACCGTCATTCCATTCCGCCCGCTAACTCACCGTCGGTAATCACAGTCGGCGGTTATTCCGATAACAACCAGTTGAACGGAAACGAATTCGATCTGTATCACTCGAATTTTGGCGTTACAGCGGATGGAACGATCAAGCCGGAGATCGTTGCACCCGCAAGGTGGATCGCTGCGCCGATACTACCTGGAACTGAGTTTTACGAACGAGCTGAAGCCCTATCCCGCCTGGCGAACTCGGACGCAGGCGCACTTCGATCGTGCATCGAGGCCGCATTGAAGCAGGAAAAGATCGTCGCCACACATTACCAGCACGTCGATGGAACATCTTTCGCGGCGCCGATTGTGACGTCAATTGTGGCGCAAATGATTGAGGCAAACCCGAGACTAACGCCGGGTGCAATCAAAAACATCTTGATCTCAACTGCCGATCGGATCATTTCGCAGCCTGCGATTCGACAGGGGTTTGGAGTTGTAAATGCGCGGCGCGCAGTGGCATTGGCGAGAACTGAACAGCACGCGTTGAACGTCATCGGATGCAAAGCACCTCGAGCGGAGAATGGCCGTTTGATGTTTGTGTTTCACGACGACGCTGCTGCGAGTGTTTCAGTTGCAGGTGATTTCAATGAGTGGGACCCACTTGCCACACCACTACGCCGCAACGGTTCCGGACTTTGGACCACGAACATACTAGCTCCACAAACCGGGCGTTTCGAATACAAGTTCATCGTCAATGAGCAACGCTGGATTGAGGACCCAAGCAACGGAATGAAAGCGCCGGATCAATTTGGTGGTTTCAACTCGGTGCTTGTCATTGAGTAATCGATCTGTTTCCAAAACTTCCGTAAGGAATCCCAATTCCCAACGACTACTACCCAAATGATTGATGCGTTGAAACATCACTGGCCCGAATACCTGATGGAAGCAGCCGAACTCGGTCTGTTTATGTTCTCCGCCTGCGCATTCACCGTCTTGCTGTATTACCCAGCATCGCCAATAGCACAAATGATCGACGACGGCGTGCTGCGCCGACTCGTGATGGGCATCGCGATGGGGTCGACCGCAATAGCGATCGTCTTTTCACCTTTGGGCAAACGTTCAGGAGCACATTTCAACCCGTCAGTCACGTGGACGTTCTTTCGACTCGGCAAGATCGAAGCGTGGGATGCAGGCTTCTACACACTGTTTCAGTTTGCCGGTGGCATCGCGGGTGTAATGCTCGCCTCGTTCACGCTCGGCAGCATCGTTGCGCATCAATCGGTCAATTACGCGACGACGCTTCCTGGCGCACATGGCCCAACGATCGCGTTCTTCGCTGAAATTCTTATCTCTTTCATCTTGATGTCGGTAGTTCTAACCGTCTCCGGCAGCAAACGATGGGCACGATGGACAGGGATGTTCGCCGGTGCTCTTGTCGCAACCTACATCACGATCGAGTCGCCAATCTCGGGCATGAGTATGAATCCCGCGCGGACCTTCGGTTCCGCGATTAGCGCCAACGTCTGGACGTCACTCTGGATCTATTTCATCGCCCCGCCACTCGGAATGCTGCTGGCGGCGGAAGTTTACCGGCAATTGAACGTTGGGCGAGCGATCGCCTGCGCCAAGCTACATCACCATAACAACCAGCGTTGCATCTTTCGATGCAACTTTGAATCTCAACTATTAAAGGAGCATTGAAATGATGAAACATCGAAAACTCGCAATTGGTCTGGCGTTGTTGACTGTTTGTTATATGACCCAGTTCACGGTCGCAGTCGCAACCCGTAAAAGTGAACCAGTGAAGTTCACGGTTCGCGTGGAAAATATTTCTAATCCGGAGGGAATGACGGCCTCGAACGGCACGAAGGTTCCGTTTGCGTTATCACCCGGCATGTTCGTATTGAGCGATGAGAAGGCGCCACTCTTCACCGAAAACAAACCCGCGCGCAAAGGTATTGAGATGCAGGCTGAAGATGGGGATCCGGCAGGACTCGTGGCCTCGCTCGTAGCGATCCACCACGGTTCCAACCTGCACGGCGTTTTCGATAAGCCGCTTGGGATGATGGCTGCTGGTCCAATCCGGCCGGGTGATTCTTATGAGTTTACTGTCAGCGCCGTGCCCGGAATGAAGTTCTTCATGACGCAGATGTTTGGGCAGTCGAATGACTGGTTCTACGCTCCGAGCTCAAACGGCATCGCGCTCTTCGATGCTAAAGGCGCGCCCGTCAGTGGCGACATAACGGACCGGTTTTATTTGTGGGACGCCGGCACCGAGAAAAATGAAGAAATCGGTATCGGGCAAAACCAGGGGCCGCGTCAAAAAGGTCCGAACACTGGTGACGATGAACACGGCGTGGTCCATCGCGTTAATGATGCTCGCTGGACGGCACGAAACAAAGAGTACTTCCGCGTCACGATTACGCCGGAAGGAGGTATGTGAGCCATGAAAGCGACACTACTTACATTGATTGTTCTGAGCGCGTCAATTTTTGCAAACGCGCAAACAGTTGAGAAAAAGTCGCTGACGATTGAGGGCGCGAAAAAAGTAATCGCTGCCGCGGTGGCTTATGCAAAGAAGAACAACGCACCTGGTGGCGCGATTGCCGTGGTTGATGAAGGCGGACACCTGATGGCACTCGAACGGTTGGATGGAACGTTCGCAGCCGGTGCGGACATCTCGATCGGAAAGGCACGGACAGCAGCGCTTTTCAAACGCCCGACGAAAGTGTTTGAAGACACCATCAAGAGCGGCCGTACAACCTTGATTGCACTCCCTGATGCGTTCTTTACACCGCTACAAGGCGGCATTCCGATCATGATCGACGGACAGATAGTTGGCGCGGTCGGCGTCAGCGGAGCTGCGAGTGCACAGCAAGACGAAGAAGTGGCCATTGCCGGCGCCAATGCACTGCTTGAAACAAAGATGACGCAGGCTAAGAAGCCGGGATCGGAAGGTATGCGATGAAGATAACCAACACGCGCAGACTTGCTTTGCTAGTCATCCTGATCGCGGCGGGTTACGTTGGGGTTGTTTCAAACGTCGGCCAGGCGACAAGTCTTCCGACGGGCAAGCCCGAAGCAACGATCGATCTCGGTTCGCTCGACGGTGTCAGAACAGTCAAAGGTGAATGGCGCTATAGCGACACAAAGATTGTCGAGACGACTTTTCGCGCTCCTGGCCCCGACAGACAACCAACCGGCACACCTGTCAAGACTTACGACTACACACCACATGCCGGCGGTGCTGACTTCGACGATTCAAAGTGGGAAGTCATCAGCCCAACAACTTTGGATCAACGCCGCGGTAAAGGCCGGCTTGGTTTCAACTGGTATCGCATCAAGCTGACGATTCCCGAGCGCATCGGCGACTTCGATCCCACCGGAACCACGGCTGTCTTCGAGACTTCCCTCGACGATTATGCTGAGATCTGGGTTGACGGCGAACTGTCTCGTTCGTTGGGCCAATCCGGAGGATCGGTAATCGCTGGTTGGAACGCGCGGAACCAGTTAGTTGTCGGCCGCAATGTGAGACCCGGCCAGCAGATTCAGCTCGCAGTTTTCGGCGTTAATGGTCCACTTTCAAACCCGCCGACGAATTTTATCTACATACGTTACGCAAAGCTCGCATTCTATAAAACTGAGCCTGGTCCAGTGGCACTGACGCCGAGTGAAGTCAATGTCGAAGTGGTGCGCAACGATCCGGCGCTGGATGAGATCGTTGGACCAAACCCTAAACTCTTCAAACTGGCTGATGGGTTCAAGTTCACTGAAGGTCCGGTTTGGATCAAGAAAGACGGCGGTTATTTGCTGTTCAGCGATCCGAATGCAAACACGGTTTACAAGTACACATCTAGCGGTAATCTCGAAGTGTTTCGCACACCGAGCGGCTATTCTGGCGCGGATGTGGCGGAGTATGGTCAACCCGGTTCAAATGGATTGACGGTCGATCCGCAGGGACGTTTGACAATTAATCAGCACGGCAATCGTCGAGTTGTGCGCGATGAAGACGATGGGGCACAAACGGTCCTCGCAAATAGTTTTCAAGGCAAACGGCTCAATAGTCCGAACGATTTGGTTTATCGATCGGACGGCACGCTCTTCTTTACCGATCCGCCGTTTGGCTTTCCTAAGTTGTTCAATGATGCGCGCAAGCAGCTTCCGTTCAGTGGTGTGTATTCGATCTATAAAGGCAAGTTGCAACTAGTGAACAAGGATTTCACTGGTCCAAACGGAATCGCTTTGTCGCCGGATGAGAAATACTTGTATGTCGGCAACTGGCCGCGTTCGCTTACGGGTCAGGCGTTGCGAAAAGACGATGAACCAGTGAGCGAACTCGGCGACAGTCATAAAGCAATCATGCGCTACGAGGTGCAACCGGATGGAACGCTGAAGAATGGAAAACTGTTTTTTGACTTCACGAATGCGGCGGGTGAAGACGGCCTCGACGGAATCAAAGTCGATAAGAAGGGCAATCTTTACGTGTCAGCTCCAGGTGGGTTGTGGGTGTTGTCACCGGAGGGAAAGCACCTCGGAACCATTATCACGCCACGCCATCCACATAACATGGCTTGGGGCGATGATGGCAATACACTCTATCTCTGCGCGCGTTCAGCCCTCTATCGCATTCGTCTCAATATGGCCGGCTTCTAGATTTACTTGTGAGGTGCTTCAATGAATGGATTTGAAAAACTTGGAACCTTCGTGATTCGATACGGCTTGGTACTAGTACTCGGATGGATTGGTGCTATGAAGTTCACTGCCTATGAAGCAGAGGGCATCAAGACTCTGGTTGAAACCAGTCCATTGATGAGTTGGATGTACAAGGTCTTCAGTGTACAAGCAACTTCTAATGTGATCGGCGTGGCCGAACTAATTGCAGCCACGCTGATCGCAATTCAACCTCTATCTGCAAAGCTGTCGGCGATAGGTAGTGTGCTGGCAGTGCTTACGTTTTTGACGACACTGACATTTCTATTCTCGCTTCCGGGTTGGGAGCAGAGTCTCGGCGGCTTTCCAGCGCTCTCGGGATCGGGAGGTTTTCTCTTAAAGGACGTAGTGCTGCTTGGAGCGGCGCTATTCACACTTGGAGAGTCATTAGCCGCTGACAAGAACTGATGATTGACTCCTCCGGCTTGCCGCCCCCACCTCAGCCGGCAAGCCCTGCTCCACTGAATTCTTCTCACGGTCTCAGAGTCTCCAACTCCGCCTGTTCAAAACTGCTATCCGCATGATTTCTAAAAATCCGTGTAAGGAAATGCCCACCCGCTCGACTAACCAGTCGTAAGGCTACGAAATTCAAAACAGTAATCAAAGGAGAGTTTAGCTTATGTCGAGAAAGATCGCGGTCGTTTTGGCAGTCGCCATTGTCGGAATCGTTGCCTGGTATGCGTTCCGTCCGGAGCTGCTCGTTATCGATCAGAAAGTCAACGAACAATTACCCACCGTCGCCGCGGCGAGTAACAAACTTGCCGGCGGTCAATTTCACAGCGGCGCCCACGAGACCAAGGGGATGGCGGCTGTGTTTCAACTTCCAGATGGAAAGAAAACATTGCGGCTGACGGATTTCAACACGTCGAATGGACCAGCTTTACACGTCTATCTCGTCGCAGCCGACGACGCCAGGGACAACGACACCGTAACGAAAGCCGGTTTCCTTGATCTCGGTGAACTGAAAGGGAACATCGGCGATCAGAATTACGACCTGCCGGCTGATGCTGACCTGACGAAGTATCGCGCAGTCACGATCTGGTGCAAGCGCTTTAGTGTGAACTTCGGCTCGGCTCCGTTGATGAACGATTCGATGCGAGCAATGAACATGCAGTAACTCCAGCCTTGACGGAGTGTCATCATGACAAACAACAACCACTACGACGTAATCATTATCGGCACGGGCGCGGGCGGCGGTACGTTAGCTTACAAACTCGCGCCCTCGGGCAAGCGCATCCTGTTGCTTGAACGTGGCGATTACGTGCCGCGTGAGAAGGACAACTGGAGCACGCGCGCGGTCAATCTGGAAGGCAGGTACAACACGAAAGAAGCGTGGCGCGACTACGAAGGTAAAGAGTTACACCCGCACACCAATTATTACGTCGGCGGTAATACGAAATTTTACGGCGCGGCCTTGTTTCGTATGCGTAAAGAAGACTTTGGCGAGATTCGTCATCACGGTGGTATCTCGCCAGCCTGGCCCATCAACTACGACGAATTGGAACCTTATTACACCGAGGCCGAGCATCTTTACCAAGTCCACGGCAATCGTGGTGAAGATCCAACTGAGCCCTGGGCCAGTGCTCCTTATAAGTACCCAGCCGTTGGTCACGAACAACGCATACAACATTTATCTGACGATCTCGAACGAGCCGGACTGAAGCCTTTTCATGTGCCACTCGGCATTCGCATCGACGAAAAGAACATGCGAAAGAGTCCGTGCATACGCTGCAACACCTGTGACGGTCATCCGTGTTTGATCGGCGCCAAGTCCGACGCTCAAACGATCTGTGTCGATCCCGCTCTGCAACATGAAAACGTTTCGCTTGTCACCAACGCGAAAGTCATGCGACTCGAAACGAATGGGAATGCGCGTGAAGTGAGCAAAGTTGTTGTCGAACGGAATGGAGTGCGTGAAGAGTACTCTGGCGACATCGTCGTCGTCTCGTGCGGGGCAGTGAACTCCGCTGCACTGTTACTGCGATCGGCAAATGACAGCCATCCAAATGGGCTCGCAAATGGATCGGATGTCGTTGGCCGTCATTACATGGGCCACATCAATTCAGTGTTGATGGCTCTGTCCAAGTGTCCCAACCCAACTGTCTTTCAAAAGACACTCGCCATTAACGATTTTTATTTCGGTTCGAGGGATTGGGACTATCCAATGGGCCATATTTCGTTCGTCGGCAAACTCGATGCCGACACGTTAAGAGCCGGCGCGCCCGCGATTGCGCTGGGCTGGACGCTCGACTTGATGGCCAAGCATTCGCTCGATTTCTGGCTGACTTCCGAAGATCTGCCGGACCCAAACAATCGAGTTTCGATCGATCGCGACGGTCAGATCCGCGTGAGCTACAAGCTGAACAACGTCGAAGGTCACGATCGTCTAAAGGCTCAGTTGCAAAAAGCATTGAGGCAAACGAACTGCGACGTTCATGGACACGAGTGTCACCAGGGTTTGTTTGCGCGGAATCTTTACCTCGGTCAGCGTTTGCCACTAGCAGCGGTGGCCCATCAAAACGGCACCGTGCGATTCGGTGATGATCCGAAGACTTCCGCACTCGATCGCAATTGTAAAGCACATGAAGTCGACAATCTTTATGTGGTCGATGCGAGCTTCTTCCCGTCGAGCGGCGCAGTGAACCCCGCGCTTACGATCATGGCAAATGCGCTGCGCGTCGGCGATCACATGTTGGAGCGACTGAAATGAGACGAACTCTTTTAGGTTTACTGCTTGCGCTGAGCTTTGTTGTCCAGGCAACGACAGCTCAACACCTGCCAAAGGACGCGCACGTGCTCAACAGCGGGCGCGTCCCCTTCCTCGACGTCACAGGTAACAACGCACCAGCGCTTGTCGAACGCGTCGGCGCAATCGGTATGACTGTTTCAGACATGGATGCGTCAATCGACTTCTACTCGAGAGTGCTGCCGTTCGTAAAAGTTTCTGACGTCGAAGTTACAGGTGAAGATTTCGAACGCCTGCAAGGTGTATTTGGACTGCGCATGCGCGTGGTGCGAATGAAACTGGGTGAAGAGTTTATTGAACTGACTGAGTACCTGACACCGAAAGGTCGTCCAGTTCCGGTTGATTCACGCAGCAATGATCACTGGTTTCAACACATTGCAATCATCACGAGCGACATGGACCAGGCTTACGCTCTCTTGCGCAAGCACAAAGTCGAACATGCTTCCACTGGTCCCCAGCGTCTGCCTGATTGGAACAAGAACGCCGCAGGCATCAAAGCTTTTTACTTTCGCGATCCTGACAAGCACTGGCTCGAGATCCTTCAGTTTCCGCCCGACAAAGGTGATCGCAAGTGGCAACAGAAAGACAAGCTCTTCCTGGGGATCGATCACACGGCGATCGTCGTCGCTGATACAGAGGCGAGTTTGAAGTTTTATCGCGACGCGCTTGGGTTGCAGATCGCAGGCACGAGTGAAAACTACGGCACCGAGCAGGAACATCTCAACAACGTCTTCGGCGCAAGGTTACGAATTACGAGTCTTCGAGCGGCCGGCGGGGGGCCGGGCATCGAATTTCTCGAGTACCTTGCGCCGCGTGATGGGCGGCCTGTTCCTTCTGATGCACGCGCGTCAGATCTGTTTCACTGGCAAACGACTCTGATAGTGAACCCTGCTGATACGTTGGCGAAGCGATTGCTCGTGGAGAGCTCACGGTTTGTATCGCCAGGAGTGGTGACGCTGAGTGAGAAGAGTTTGGGTTTTGGTAAGGGACTGTTGGCGAGAGATCCGGATGGACATGTAATGGCACTGATTGAGAGGTAAAGTTCGCCTCGAACCGCGAAACTGCCTGATCTAAATTACTTCCATGAAAATCATTTCCTTGAATGTCGGTAGGCCGCGGTTGGTGATGAGGAACGATGAACCGGTCTCGACAGGTATTTTCAAAGACCCCATCGCCGGCCGGGTGATGTTAAGAACTCTGAATCTCGACGGCGATCGCCAGGCGGATTTATCTGTTCACGGTGGGCCTGAAAAGGCCGTCTACGCTTACCCGTCTGAACATTACCTCTTTTGGAAACAGGAACTGCCGGATATGGAATTGCCCTGGGGAATGCTCGGCGAGAACTTCACTACTGAAGGCATGTTTGAAACGGAAACGCATGTGGGCGACAGATTCCGCATCGGATCTGCCGAACTCATGGTCACACAACCACGAATGCCTTGCTACAAACTCGGCATTCGTTTCGGTCGCGCAGACATCATCAAGCGATTTCTGTTGAGTGAACGCAGTGGCTTTTACTTTTCAGTCCTGAAAGAGGGTGAAGTCGGAGCTTCTGATGAAGTTGAACTGATCGAGAAAAACACTTCAGGTGTAAGGGTTGTCGATGTCACGCGACTATATAGCAGCGATAGGCACAACGTCGATCTGTTGCAGCGTGCTATAGCTACGGAAGCTCTACCCAGTAGTTGGCGAGACTATTTTAAGAAACGACTCGACACGCTAATTAATTGATGCACACCGAAACTAACAAAAACCCAAAATTATCTGCCGAAAATGAGCGATTAGAGGAAGCTCGCCGGCGCGCAAAGCATTGGAAACGTTGGGGACCCTATCTCAGCGAGCGCGCGTGGGGCACCGTGCGCGAGGATTACAGTCCTAATGGCTCAGCATGGGATTACTTCCCTCACGATCACGCGCGCTCACGTGCTTATCGTTGGAACGAAGACGGCATTGCTGGAATCAGCGATCGCCACCAGAAGATCTGCTTTGCAATCGCACTCTGGAACGGTCGCGATCCGATCTTGAAAGAACGTCTTTTCGGTTTGACTGGTAATGAAGGCAACCACGGAGAGGACGTCAAAGAGTATTACTTTTATCTCGACTCAACACCGACGCACTCGTACATGAAGTACTTGTACAAGTACCCGCAGATGGAGTTTCCGTACGGTCAGTTGGTCGAAGAGAATCGGCGCCGAGGAAAACTGGCGCCTGAATTCGAACTGATCGACACCGGTATTCTCAATGACGATCGCTACTTCGACGTGTTTATTGAATATGCGAAAAGCGATGTCGAGGACATTCTGATCAGGATCTCGGTAACTAATCGCGGTCCCGAACCGGCCATAATGAACCTGCTTCCTACGATCTGGTTTCGCAACACATGGTCGTGGAGTCAGAACGGCGCGGCCAAGCCATGGTTACACAAAACCAACGAGAGCGTTGTCGAACTAAAGTACGCGCAAATTGGCAATCGCTGGCTGTACTGCGACGGCGAGCCTGAGTTGCTTTTTACTGAAAACGATACGAACACGCAGCGGCTTTTTAACTTCATTAATGGTTCACGCTACTTCAAAGACGGAATCAATGACTACATCGTTTACGGCAATCAACAGGCAGTTAACCCAGAGCAAAAGGGCACAAAGGCCGCCGCAAATTACAAACTGACGATCGCAGCCGGTGAAACTACAACGATCCGCCTGCGTTTGACCGACAGCAACTACGGACACAAACAAGAAGCGTTTGCGAGTTTTGAAAAGATCTTCAGCGAGCGAGTTCGTGAAGCTGACGATTTCTATCAAACCGTTATTCCCGAGAATCTTTCCGGCGATGCGCGACTAGTGATGCGCCAGGCGTTTGCCGGCATGCTCTGGTCCAAGCAGTTCTATCACTACGTCGTCGAGCAGTGGATTGATGGCGATCCGGCGACACCGAAGCCGCCGGCCGAACGCATTCACGGCCGCAATTATGAGTGGAAACATCTCCACAATGCCGATGTCATCTCGATGCCGGATAAGTGGGAGTATCCATGGTACGCCGCGTGGGATCTTGCGTTTCACTGCGTGCCGCTCGCGTTGGTTGATTCAGAGTTTGCAAAAGAACAACTGCTGTTGATGCTGCGCGAATGGTACATGCATCCGAACGGTCAACTGCCTGCTTATGAGTGGGCATTCGGCGACGTGAATCCACCCGTTCACGCGTGGGCTGCGTGGCGTGTTTATAAGATTGAGAAGAAGCGGCGCGGAGTCGGTGACACAGTCTTTCTCAAGCGAGTGTTTCAGAAACTACTCTTGAATTTCACCTGGTGGGTCAATCGTAAAGACGCCGATGGCATGAACATCTTTCAGGGCGGCTTTCTGGGTCTCGACAATATCGGAGTCTTCGATCGCAGTGCTCCGTTGCCGACAGGCGGCCATATTGCTCAGTCCGACGGTACGAGTTGGATGGCAATGTATGCGCTGAATCTTCTGACGATTGCGCTGGAATTGGCGAAAGACGATCCTTCTTACGAAGACCTCGCGAGCAAGTTTTGGGAGCACTTCCTTTACATCGCGGCTGCGATGAACAAGCGCGGCGACGATGACCTCAGGTTGTGGGATCAGCAGGACGGATTTTTCTACGACGTGCTGCATCTACCGGAAGGCAAGCCATATCCGATGAAAGTTCGTTCGATGGTGGGTTTGATTCCGTTGTTTGCGGTCGAGACGTTAGAACCCGAGTTGCTGGATCGTTTGCCAGATTTCAAACGGCGGATGGAATGGTTCATCGGCAACCGGCCCGATCTGACGCAGAACGTTGCGTGCATGCGTACCCCCGGAAACGCTGAAAGGCGTTTGCTTTCTATTGTTAATCAGGAGCAACTGCGCGAAGTGTTGCGCTTCATGCTCGATGAAAACGAGTTTCTCTCGGCTTACGGCATTCGGGCGATCTCGCGATTCCACAAAGATCATCCGTATGTGCTGCAAGTGAATGGTATGGACCATCGAGTAGACTACGAACCGGCAGAATCGAGTAACGGATTGTTCGGCGGCAACTCGAATTGGCGTGGTCCAATCTGGTTTCCGCTCAATTACCTGCTGGTGGAGTCGCTGCAAAAGTTTCATCACTATCTCGGTGACGACTTCAAAGTCGAATGCCCTGTCGGCTCTGGCCAGATGATGACGCTCTGGGAAGTGGCGGGTGAGATATCAAAACGGCTCTCGCGAATCTTTCTGCTCGATATGGACCATCGCCGTCCAGTATTTGGCAACGTTGAGAAGTTTCAAACTGATCCAAACTGGCGCGACTTAGTTCCCTTCCACGAATACTTCAACGGCGACAACGGCTCGGGCATCGGCGCCAGTCACCAAACTGGCTGGACCGGCCTCGTCGCCAAGCTTCTCCAACAAAGCGCGGCGTAAGCACCTCATTAACAATTCATGCCTTAGTGTCTTGGTCGCTAGAAATCTGTAAGGAATCATTGCGTAGCACGACTTATAGTTGTTTGACGAACTCAAGCATAAAGGACGCAATCAACATGAAACAGCGATGGGCAATCATACTGGCCGGTGGAGATGGAACACGCTTGCAATCGATGACGCGCGCCATCACCGGCGACAACCGTCCGAAACAATTTGTACCCGTCATTGGTGGCAGTACTCTGCTCAACCGAACCCGGCGAAGAGTAGAGTTATCAATTGAACCGAACCAAACGATGATCGTCGTCACGCGAAAGCATCACCGGTTTTACAAGCCACTCACGAACGAAATCCCTCGAAATCTTCTGCTCGAACAGCCAACGAACAAGGGAACGGCGCCTGCGATTCTTTATGCCCTGCTGCGTGTCGCGAAAAGATCGCCGGAAGCGATCGTGGCACTGTTCCCTTCGGACCACTTCTTCGCCGACGACGACGAGTTTATGTCGCACATGGACGTCGCGTTTGATGCTGTCAATGTCCAACCTGAAACGGTGATGCTGCTCGGAATCACGCCCACCGCTCCGGAAACGGAATACGGCTGGATCGAGCCGCAGCATTCGATAATCGCGAGTGCACAAAAGTCGATTACGCGCGTCAGAAAGTTTTGGGAGAAGCCAGGTTTGAGTTTGGCGACCTCATTGATGGAGCGTGGGTGCTTGTGGAACAGCTTCGTCATGGTTGGACGTGTCGATGCTTTACTAAAGATGACACAAGCTGCGCTGCCCGAAGTTTACAGCGCTTTCACCGCAATCGCTCCGACGTTTGAAACGGCTGCGGAACCCCGTGCGCTCGACAAACTCTATTCGCAGTTCGAAGAATCGAACTTTTCCCATAAGGTACTTGCAGTGCGGCCCGAAGATTTGATGGTGATGAGAGTTGGAGACGTCGGCTGGAGCGATCTCGGCGAACCTAGTCGAGTGTTATCAACCCTCGCTCGCATGGGCATGGAAGCGCATCTTGCAGTATCCGCAAGTTAAGGGGGTGCAAATCATGAAAGCAATTGCCGTTAAACCAGGAATACCAAACAGCGTTCATTTAATTGAACTGCCGGCCCCGAAGGTCAGCGACATCCCTAACGGACGCGGAGTGCTGGTTCGCGTGTTGCGCGTTGGCGTGGATGGTACTGACAAAGAGATCAATGCTGCTGAATATGGCCAGTCTCCTCCAGGCGACGACTTCCTGATCATCGGTCACGAGAGTTTTGGCCAAGTTGAAGGTGTTGGTCAAAGTGTCACAGAAGTGAAACCTGGAGACTACGTCGTTGCAACTGTGCGGCGTCCAGGGTCAAGCCTTTACGACCTGATCGGCACCAACGATATGACAACTGATGACACGTACTTCGAGCGTGGCATCAATCTACGACATGGTTACATGAGTGAGTATTACGTTGACGATGCCGAATTCGTGGTGAAAGTGCCTCAAGGGCTGAAAGATATCGGCGTGCTGCTCGAGCCAACCACAGTGGTCGAGAAAGGGATAGCCCAGGCGTACGAGATTCAACGGCGCCTAAAGGTTTGGAAGCCAAAACGTGCAGCAGTGATGGGCGCCGGAACAATCGGCTTGCTGGCGACGTTAGTGCTGCGTCTCAAGGGTTTGCAGGTCACGACTTTTGGCAAGACACCGAAGCCCTACCTTAACTCCGAGCTGATCGAAGCGATCGGCGCCACGTATCAATCAACTGATGAACTCTCGATCATCGACGGCGCAAAGAAGTTTGGACCGTTTGACATCATCTTTGAGGCAACCGGCTTCTCACCGGTGGTGTTCGACAGCATGCAAGCTCTGGGAAAGAACGGAGTGCTCATGCTCTCGAGTGTCACTGGCGGCGATCGAAAGGTTGAAATACCTGCTGACAAGATCAACCTGGAGTTCGTGCTCGGTAACAAGGTGATGGTTGGGACCGTGAATGCAAATCGCGAATACTTCGAAATGGGCGTCAAGGATCTGGCGCAGGCAGAGGCTGAATATCCCGGCTGGCTATCTCGCTTACTGACCGATCGGGTCAAAGGACTGGAAAACTATCGAGAGCTCTTCGACAAGCTGCTCAATCCTAACGGTGCTATCAAGGTATTCTGCGAGGTAGAGCCGGTTTAAAGATCGGAATGTGCTCATGAAATACTGTTGGTTGTTACTAATGATGACTCGCGTTCAGTTGCTGTCATATTGAACTTCGCTGTTGTCGCGGTGGTTGTGAACCATCAAACAGATAAGGATCTGACCAAGTGGTTTCTACCGCACACCAAACCCGCCTCGCTCGGAAAATCTCTTGCTTTAATGGCACAGTTTTAAGGAAAGAGGTCACAACGCCCTACGAGTTTTCTCCTCAACAGTTCACCGATGGGACACTCTAGGAAAGTGTTTGACAATCACCCTGCCTTACTTATCTTCTCCGCGCTTACTGACGAACCTCGCCCAACGTTTTATCCTCTACCAAGGAGAAGCTCCATGCCTAAGAATGATCCAAGAGGCCTCTCAGAAACCGGGGAATTAACAACTCTCGAAGACCTTATTGAATTTGCAAGCGCGGAGATCCCGCAGGGCACTAAGAATGAAGAAGGGTATTTAATAGCACGACCGCCGAAGAATGAAGTTCGGCTAGCTTGCATGCCGTGCCGAACACCCTATTGACACCAGTGTAAGGCTTCTTCGTTTAGGATTCACAAACACGAAATCATCGGTTTTTTATTCTCACAAAGCTTTAAGAGAATGGGCTTCACGCTATCGTCTAAAACATCTATCGGAACTTCTCTATTTCTCTTCCCCTTGGTTCGACTTGCAACCACGATATTGCGAAAAAAAATTCACTTGGTTGACGTCAGGGAACGATTCCGTTCATTGAACATGGCCCCGGTGTCAGAAGCCTCGCTGAAGTCTTGTAACCGACAATGAGACACGAATGCGAAAACTGACCGTATGGCGCCTTCGTCGAACCCAAAAGTCATACTTCCCCGACTAGCCGCAGCTTTGCTATAGTCTTTACAGTTACGGAATACCCGTACCGCAATTTGTTCTTACTCACAACTGAACATCTCAGCTTCATCGCCCATCGCTACTTACACGACAACACCATCTGTGAAAGGGAAAGGACTGAACGTTTATGATAAAATCGGAAATCGTACCCATTGGTGGTTATAACCTCGAATACAGACAAAACCCGCAGACATCAGAAGGTTACATCTATAGCCATGCAGGCGCGAATGCGGAAGAATTTCAATCGGTGTATGACAACCTCGCCCCAACGGTCTCCTTTGGCGCTGACGACTCCCCGGACACATTAACCAGAGGCGTATTAGCCGTTGGGCAGATGAAGATTTCTTCAGTGATTTACCCTTACCCTGGTTTTCCTGCTCCTACTCTTCCGACCAGTTTCACTATTCCATCAAAAGACGAAACGGTCGAATTCATGTTGATTGCAAAGATACTAAAGTTGATACCTCTTTATAATCCTCAAGACCCACCAGAGGATGAGCTCGCAATGTGGCAAAAAGGTGAAATCGGACGGCACACCAAACAAACCCTGCACAAGGAAGGTGTTTTGCAAGAACTCGTTAGCGAAACCGGCGCACGTTATATGCTGGTTTCGGCATTTGGTGACGCGACGAAACAGTATGATGTCAATGAAGTCGATGGGCTGAGTGGCCTGCCGTTACCCAAAGGCTACACCTATGAAAGCAGAGAAATAGCGGAAGATATGACGATAGAAGCGCTGGAAGTCGCGCACATCATTGTAAACTCTGCGTTCAACTTTCAACGATACGCTGCCTAATATTTCTGCAGCGCCTGGAGATTTCCTAGCCGCGTCGCCAATTTGGAGCAGAATGATAAACTCTCCAGGAATTGAAACGAGGGAGTCGCACTTACAGCCGCAATCCAACCTGGCAATAAAGCAGTCGGACTAAGAAAACTTTATTCACGAAAGGTGAAACGCGATGAAGCGTCTGTTCTTGACAGCAACTCTGTTGCTGGTCTTTGCGCCGTCACTCGCTGCACAAGATCCGTCAAAGCCTGACGCATCGAACGAGTCGAAACTTATCTACGCTGACTTCCAGAACGTAGAAAACGGCCGGCCGGTCAGTAAACGCGGCGGCCAGACTCGCATAAATCGATATTCACAGAATTCCGCCAATCCTCCGCAATTCCGTGGAATGGAAAACACAGACCCTCCCGCGCCGGCACTCGCGCGAGTCACTGACGAAGACCGAGCCGCGGCGTTCGATTATGAAATGCGAATACCAAACGAGTGGCAGGGAGTAAGTATCGAAGTATTTGGTCAGCCGGAGAAAGACGGGAAACTCGTTGCCGACGACGTTAGCGAATACAAATACATCACGTTCCGACTGTTCGCGAAGGGGCCTAGAATGATCCGTCTCGAACTAATCACTCGCGGCCATGGTGCAAATCTGGAGGGCGGCTATCCGATGGCTAACATCCGCGTGCAGGAGGGCTTCAATACCTACAAACTCAAACTCGATTCATTCAATCAGCCGGAGTGGGCCACTCGTTTGGATTTGAAGCGCGACGTGTTGAAGAAACTGACTTCAGTGCAGATCGGTGTGACGTGCGATAAGTGCGTAATCGAGAACGGCACGGTCGTGGTCGACAACATTGCTTTCGAAAAATGAAAGTTTAGCCAGGGGCGGTCTTTCCGTCTTTTCTCATGACGACGTATATTGTCCAGCATGAGCTTCACATTTGAGTGGGATGATGAGAAGGCTGCTGAAAATCTCACAAAGCACGGCATTTCGTTCTCTGAAGCCTCGACAGTTTTTGCGGATGCATTGTCGCGGACAATTCCCGATCCTTTACATTCCGAAGAAGAAGATAGATTTGTTAGCGACTTCGGGTGAAAGAAGAGACTATGAGCGAGGAAAATAATGAGGAAGTAGAAATACTCGATGAGTACGATTTCAGCAATGCGGTCATTGGTAAGTACGCAAAGCAATATGCGGAGGGTACCAATATCGTAGTCCTTGAGCCGGATGTTGCCAAGGTTTTTCCGGATTCAGCCGCTGTCAATCAAGCGTTGCGACAACTTATCGAACAGCGCTCACGTTGATTCCACGCTCACCTCGAATAAGCGTTTCGCCAGACTCGTCTGTGAAGCGTCTTTATTCAAAGTTGCGGCGATCTGGTCAGTACGAAATTTCAGCTCATCGAAGAACTCCCCAAACCTCACAAAGACGGAGCGCCAGTAAATCCGTCCTCAATGAAAATCTTTTGTTCTTACCCGTTTTTTACAACTTGAATCACACCTTGACCATCTTGAACTCGACCGGTCGCACGGCGATTCAAGATGCTATTTCGGAAAACCGGTGAGGGGGACCGGCTCCGAAATCAAGGGGCGAGTTACACCCAGAACGCCTTGCCCGCCATCAAATAAGCTTCGAGCACGCGAACCTCTGCGTCGACCATACTGCACAGGTTCCGTTCGGCGCAGTGATTGAAAGCCAGATGCTTCGCGGTGTTCGCCAGTGCTTTGGGGTGGGGTGACTCTTCGAGAGCGGCCATCAGGACCAGCAGCGCCGCTGATTTGGTGTCGGGCTCATCGCCACTCCGACAAATCATCTCTGCCAGAGCTTCGATCTTATCGACTAGCAAGTCATCGTCGTTTCGGGCCTGCGGTTCCTGCGAGAAATCCGTGTCTACGAGGCTTTCGCCCGCGTCGACGCGGCGGAGCAGTTCAGCCAGCAATGGATCGCTTGTTTCCAGAGCATAACGAATCAGCGCTCGAGTCTGTCCATCAATGGAACGGTCGTTTATTACAGCCTCCGCACGCCTGCTGTAAGCAACAGCGATGCAGCGATTAAATTGATCCGTGTTGTTTGGGTTAAGATTAAGCACGATCTTCATCCTTTCGTTACAAGGTTGAGGTCCAGGGCTGGCTTTGTGTTGTCGCACAAGGTCGGCCCGCTTGTTCCTGAGAGTTGTGCGTGCACTATAACATAGGTTGGTCCAACGAAGGCTATAATAACGAGGTTGATTTTGAACGCTCCACTTCCCTTCGTCGAAGGTGTTGGTCCAAGTTGCCAGTGGCTGCCAGCAGGTCCCTGGAAAACTGTCATCGACTTCTTCCAGGAACAATATCCGCACGTGCAGGCCGCCACCTGGAAGTCACGGATGGCGAAGGGCCAGGTGCTCGATGAAACCGGATGCCGCGTAGATGCAAATACGGCCTTCCGAGCTGGCGCTTGCATTTTCTACTACCGCGAACTGGAATTTGAAACTCCCATACCCTTTAGCGAGCACGTGCTCTATCAGGACGAACACATCCTCGTTGCAGATAAACCGCACTTCCTGCCGGTGGTTCCCTCAGGAAGATTTCTCCGTGAAACGCTTCTGGTAAGACTGCGAAAGCAAGGCGCAAGCGACGACCTGGTTCCTGTACATCGTCTCGATCGCGAAACTGCCGGAGTACTATTGTTCTCTCTCAACCGGAAAACAAGAGGCCACTACACCGCGCTCTTTCGGAATCGTAAAGTGCGAAAGGTGTATGAGGCTCTGGCGCCAACTACGGAGGAGTCGAAGTTTCCCACAACCAGGCGTAGTCGCGTGGTTCAGGGAGAACCGTTCTTTCGCATGAAAGAAGTCCCGGGCGAGGCAAACTCCGAGACTCACGTCAGCGTTCTTAGCGCGAGGGGGAGTATCAGCCGGTATCAGTTGCTTGCTCTCACCGGCAGGAAACATCAACTTCGTCTCCACCTTGCGGCTTTAGGAATTCCCGTGATCAATGACAAACTCTATCCCGTGTTGACCGCTTCGACTGACGACGATTTCTCCAAACCGCTAAAGCTGCTTGCGAAATCGATTTCGTTTCGAGATCCGGTGAGCGGACGGGAA
>DATEHX010000186.1:0-9870 GCA_035279345.1 Pyrinomonadaceae bacterium
CCACTCATGCGCGGCATCATCACGTCGAGCACCACGAGATCCGGCGAGTCAGTCAGCGCGCGCTCGAGACCGCTCACGCCGTCTTCCGCGCTGATCACTTCGTAACCTTCGTACTCAAAATTGTCGCGCAGTCCGGCGACCATTGCGGGTTCGTCTTCGACGATGAGGATCTTGCTTTTCATGATTGTCGCCTCCTACGCAGCGCCGGCCGTCCCAGGTTGAGCGCCTGCCAACGGCAACAACAGCGTAAACTTGCTGCCGCGGCCGGGTGCGCTTTCAACTTCAACCTCGCCGCCGTGCGCCTGTGTGATATGACGCACGAGTGATAAACCGAGCCCACTGCCCTTCGTGTTGTGCACCAACGGATCGCACGTGCGGTAAAACTTTTCAAAAATTCGCGACTGCTCGTTGCGCTCGATACCGATGCCGCGATCGATCACTTCCAGCTTCAGCACGCTCTTCTCGCGATAAAGCTTCACGCCCAGAAATTTTTCGTTGTCGGAGTATTTCAGTGCATTGTTGACCAGATTGACAAGCGCCCGTGCGATGGCTTCGCGATCGACGCGCACCTTGGGAATGCCCGGTTCGATCTGTTCTTCGAGCGCGAAGCCCTGTTGTTCGATCTGAAAACGATAAGAATCAAGCGTATTTCGCACGAGTTCGGCAATGTCAGTTTCTCGGAAGTCGTATTCCTTGCGGCCGGCTTCGATTCGCGAGAAGTCGAGAATGTTATTGATCAGCGCGGTCAGACGTTCGCTCTCTTTGCGAATGATGCTGTAGTACTCGTGTTTCTTTTCGTTGGTGTTGATGCGTCCGAGTTCGAGTGTTTCGGCATAGAGCCGGATCAGCGCGAGCGGCGTTCGCAGTTCGTGCGAAACGTTTGAAACGAAATCTGATTTGAGTCGTGCGAAAGCGACCTGTTTGTTGACGCTGCGATACGTCAATACGAGTCCGCCGATCATCAGCACCGACAAAACGCCGAGGATCAGAAAACTCTGGAAGACCCAACGGCGGCTGATCGCTTCCGCCGTCGTTCCCTGGAACTTGATACCCAACCCCAAACCGCGAAATGGATCGTCGAGGTTTTGCGAAACTTCCGGTTTGCCTGTGCCCCACGTGGGCGATGCCGCAAACTCACGATAGCCACGACCGGACCCTGCGTCCGCAATGTAAACCATCATCGCTAGACGTTCGTCCTGATGTCCCTGTTCGGGATCGGGCGGGTTAAGTTCGTGCAGCATGCCGGCAACCGAGCGATCTTCTTTATCGGTCAGTTTCTTGGAGATCACATCGTCCAGTGCTGCCGGAAAAAAAGTCTCTTTCAGATACTTCGTATCGAAGTTCGCACCACCGAACACTGGACGGTCCTTCGGTAGATAAGGAAACGTAAACAAAACAGCGGTGTTGTAAGTTGGACCATTTTGCGTATCCATCTCTCCGCTCCACCACGTGAGCCGTTTGGTTCTCCGGTTGATTTGCTTCGCCGTTTCGCGGCCTTCTATTCCGAACCAGGAATTGTAGTTTTTCAACAACTGCTCGCGAGCCTGCTCGCTCGTCTTTGGTTGCGTTTCGAGGATGAGTGCTTTGTCGCCTTTGTCGGCGTCGTAGATAAACACGTGGGAAAACCACGGCGATTGCGCCAACAGAGCCGCTAGTTTTTTTCGTTTGTCTGCGTCGGTGTCGGTTTCATGTGGGAAAAGCTCTTTGGCCTGATCGACCAGCGCGTAGGTCTTCTGGTTGATCTTCTTTTCCGAGATTGAAAGGATGTACTGGAAGTCGCGATGGATCAGCGCTTCAACTTTCTTGTCGCGTTGAATCGATTTGACGTGTTGGTAGTTGACGTAGATGAGAGTCAGCGCGGGCAGGACGACGGCCAGACCAAGCGTAATCAAAAGACGCGAGCGGGTGTTGCCGCTTAACAGTCTTTCTCTCCTCGACTTCATACCAGCCTCCACGAAATCTTGCACAGCGGGTCGGAGAATACGCCCAAGCGCGCCGGGCTGTGTCAAGCGCAGGTAAAAATTTGTTAAGAGTTGTGAATTCTAGTTCCAGGGCCTTTTAGATGCCAGCCCAGTTGCTGGTTCGAATCCCACCGACGCAGTCGGTGGTACTTTCAGACCCTCCCTACTTCGCTCCTTCCGAACGAAAGTAATCCCACCGACGCAGTCGGTGGTACTTTCAGACCCTCCCTACTTCGCTCCTCCGAACGAAAAGAATCCCACCGACGCAGCCGGTGGTACTTTCAGACCCTTACTACTTCGCTCCTCCGAACGAAAAGAATCCCACCGACGCAGTCGGTGGATCTTTCATACGCTGCCTATACAACAAGGCTGTGTCTGAACGACCACCGACTACGTCGGTGGGATTATTCCTGGCAAATTTAGCCTTGGTAGGTCACGTATGAAAGCACCACCGACTGGCGTCGGTGGGATTATCGACAACGATGGGATTGACGACCACGCCGTGCGTGTTGTTACCGGGTCGCAGGAGTGATATAAACGCGCCATCGTTCACCCGAGATTTCCCCCGCAGCCCCCGCAAAGCAAAGGCTTTGCTCAATTTGAGGAGAAAACTATGCTTAGTTTCATTTGGTGGCTGATCATTGGGTTAATCGCAGGTGCCTTGGCGCGTTTGATCATGCCGGGCCGCGATACGATGAGTTGGTTGGCGACGATGCTGCTCGGAATCGTGGGCTCCATCATCGGCGGCCTGATAAGTTGGGCGATTTGGGGACCCGACCTCGAACGCGGCGGCGGCTTCCATCCCGCCGGTCTGTTGCTTTCGATCCTCGGCGCGATCGTCGTGCTGTGGATCTGGCGCATGATCAGAAGCCGAAGCACAGTCTGATATTCGTTAACAACGTTAGTGCCTGAACTGCCGGACATCACCGTTTACATCGAAGCTCTGGAGAAACGGATTCAAGGCACTACGCTGCAACGCGTGGCTATCGCGAGTCCGTTTCTGCTGCGCACGGCTGTGCCGCCGCTGTCGAGTGTCGAGAAGCGGCAGGTCACAAACCTGCGACGGCTCGGCAAACGCATCTGCATCGGTGTTGAAGGAGATTTGTGGCTCGTTCTGCACCTGATGATCGCCGGGCGTTTGCACTGGTATGAAGACCGTGCGAAGGCTTTGAAAGCCCGAGGGGTTGCGACGTTTGAGTTCAGCAGTGGAAGCCTGACGCTGACTGAAGCGGGCACGCAGAAACGCGCGTCGTTGCACGTTGTTGAAGGTGAAGAAGGACTGGCTCGTCTAGATCCGGGTGGAGTCGAAGTCTTCACGATAAGCGAAGCAGAGTTTGCGGCAGCGCTTCAGGCAAAGAACCACACGCTGAAACGCGCGCTCACCGATCCGCGCATTCTGAGTGGCATCGGCAACGCTTACTCCGACGAGATTCTCCACGCTGCGCAACTCTCGCCATTCGTACTCACACAAAAACTCACTCCCGCGGAGGTGCAGAGACTCTTCGCCGCAATCAAATCATCTCTTACCGACTGGACCGAGCGCCTCCGCGAACATTATCGCGATCGCTTTCCGGAAAAAGTGACTGCCTTTCGTCCCGACATGGCCACGCACGGCAAATACGGCCAACCATGTCCTCGCTGCGGCAATAAAATCCAGCGCATACGTTACGGCTCTAACGAAACAAACTACTGCCCCACGTGCCAAACCGGCGGCAAACTCCTTGCGGACCGCGCCCTCTCACGTCTCCTCAAAGACGACTGGCCTCGCACCCCGGAAGAACTCGAAAACCTCACGAAGGGTTAAGTAAGGAGGATGCAGGCTTGAGGAATCCCGAGGGCTGCCTATTCCTTTGGTAGTAGTGGTATAAATCTCGTCGCCTACTTTAGGCCAGTCAACGTAAAAGAAGCGGGGTATATGATCTCGACAGCTCACAACCTACAAAAGCTTCCGTTGCAGCAGGAGGTCGAGTCTCGAGCGGTGCTTAAAGCAGCGGCTGCTGCTCATCGACGATTAGCTGAATTGAAAGGCGTAGCCCGCAGTATCCCAAACGAAACCATTCTCATCCATACGCTCACACTGCAAGAAGCTAAAGACAGTTCGGCGATAGAGAACATAATTACTACCCACGATGAGCTATTCCGCGCGGAACTCTTCATTGATCAACTCACAAATCCGAGCGCGAAGGAAGTTCAGAATTATGCGTATGCGCTTCGGAAGGGCTTCGATTTGGTGCGGCATACTAAAATTTTAAGTGAGGCCCACATTCTAGAGATTCAAGAAGGGTTGGAGCAGAATCATGCCGGTTACCGCAAGCTTCCAGGAACAGAATTAAAGAACGTGCAGACGGGGCAAACAGTTTACACTCCACCACAGGATCACGAAACTATTAAGAGTCTAATGAATAACCTTGCATTATTCATTAATGACGACGCGTTGAGCGATCTTGATCCACTCGTTAAGTTGGCGATCATTCATCATCAGTTCGAAAGCATTCATCCGTTCTACGATGGCAACGGTCGAACAGGTCGAATAATCAACATCCTTTACCTTGTAATCAAGGATCTTCTGGATCTACCGATTCTCTATCTCAGCGGCTTCATTATAGAGAACAAGGCCGAGTATTACCGGTTCTTACAAAGCGTAAGAGAAACAAATGATTGGGAGGACTGGATCATTTTCATCTTACGAGGCATCGAACAGACCGCACGCGAAACAATTTATTTAATCGAGCAAATTCGTTTGATGATGGCCAGATATAAGCAGGGAATCAGATCGGAGCTCCCCAAGATTTATAGTCAGGATTTACTAAACAATCTTTTCCGACATCCCTATACCAAAATCGAATTTGTTGAAGAGGAACTCGGCGTGACGCGCAAAACGGCTTCGCAGTATCTCAAGCAACTTGTAGAAAATGACTACCTAAGACTACTGAAGATCGGCAGGAGCAATTTCTATCTGAATGCGCCGCTCTTCGATTTATTTGTAGGAGCGCGCCATCGGGAAAACTCCGACGCCCCTCTGATTGAGTCAATATGAGTAGAAAAATTAGAAACCTACCCATATTCACCTCTTTATGCGTAAAAAACCGGAAAATCTACCCACGTTAAACGGTAATAGCGCTAAGGAACCCACTGTTTACAAAATTCTTGTAAACTTAATCGCACACCTCTAAACGATGTCCATATCGCGGCGCAGGTTCATTGAGTTGGCGGCGTCATTCGGCGCGACGGTGGCGTTTCGAGAGGCTCGCGTGTGCGCGTCAGGGATTCAGTGGCGCGAGCAAAGGGATTTTTATCCTCAAGGGGTGGCTTCTGGCGATCCTCATCACGACAGCGTCATTCTTTGGACCAGGCGTCCGCCGTTCAAAAACAGCGAAGCGAAGAAATTAATCGTCGAGGTGGCAACCGATCCGGAGTTTCGTCGCGTGGTTGCCACGACCACGGCAACATTATCTTCCGAAACTGACTGGACCACGCGCGTGCTCGCAGCCGGCCTCAAACCCGGACGCGTTTACTGGTACCGCTTCACCGATGAATTTGGTTTCGGAAGTCGAATCGGCCGCACGATCACGGCACCGGCTGAAAACGACAATCGCCCGGTGAGTTTCGCGTTTGTAAGTTGCCAGAATCTACAGATGGGCGGATCAAACGCCTATCGTCGAATGATCTGGGAAGACGAGCGGAAAGCAGTTGCCGATCAACTGGGTTTCGTCTTGCACCTCGGCGACTTTGTTTACGAAGTAGTTTGGTATCCGGAGGATCGACCGCAGGGTTACTACGCGCGCCGCTTGCGCGACGTGGTCCGTTACCCGCATGGCGAAAAGATTAGAGATTTTCACGTTCCAACTAAGGTAGATGACTATCGCGCGTTGTACCGTAACTATCTGCTCGATCCTGATTTGCAGGACGCGCGCGCTCGTTGGCCGTTCGTCTGCATGTGGGACAATCACGAGTTTTCCTGGAAAGGTTGGCAGAGCCAGCAGGATTTCAGCGGCGTTCGTCCGGCGCAAACGAAGAAGGTGGCAGCCAATCAGGCCTGGTTTGAATATCAGCCGGGCAGGTTTATCAAGAGCAATCCCGACAGCGATACCTACACGCCACCCGCCGTTCGCGACACACCGATTCGCGAGTTTGACGATCACGGTTTGGGATTGGAGCCAGGGAACCTCGCGGCGATCAATAGCCTCAAGATCTATCGCACGTTGCGTTGGGGACGTAATGTCGAATTGATACTCACCGACAATCGATCATATCGATCCGAGCCGGTGATGCATCGCTCAGAGGCGGCGAAGTTTCAAGCACAACAATTTCCTTATGTGCTTTCCGACAACGTGGTTGAAGTGTTCGATGGCGGGCGCGAATTCGATAACGGAAAACCACCGGACGAGATCTCATTCAACGGTGCGAGTGTTTCCAATCCGCGCAAACACTCATCACCGCAATCGATGCTCGGGGTTGCGCAGAAAGCCTGGTTCCTCGAAAAGTTAGGTACAGCCTCCGTTCCCTGGAAACTGTGGGGAAATTCAGTGGGCATGTGCGAGTGGCGTATAGATTTTCAGAACCTGCCCGAAAACGCAGGCGCGAAATGGCCCGATGCTGGTTACGCGACCTTCGGCGACGACGACTGGTCCGCGTATCGACACGAACGCGCGGAAGTATTGAACTTCATCCGCGGCAAACACGTCACTGGCGTCGTTGCGCTTTGTGGCGATCGACACGCTTTCGAAGCCGGGCTTGTTGCGCCGTCCCTACCGCCGAAAACTTTCGAGCCGGTTATCGCGGAGTTCGTCACGGGTTCAATCTCGGCGCCGGGATTATTCGAAGCAGCGGAATACTCGCTTCCTAAAGATCATCCGTTGCGTCCAATTTACCTGTACCAGCCGTCAGCCGAGAGGCCGATTCAGCCCGCGATGAACTTCTCGATGATGCACGGCGTACGCGCCAGTCTCGCGCTCAAACGGACCGGCGATATGCGCCAGGCGCTGGCTGAACGAAACGCGCAACTCGCACCGCAACTTTCATTCATCGATTTGGGTGGACACGGCTATTCAGTAGTGCGTGCTAACAGCGATGAGTTGGAAGTGGAATTTGTCTGCATCGTGCGGCCGCTGGAGCGGAGTCAAAGCGCGGATGGTGGTCCTTTGGCTTATCGGGTGGTGCATCGTGTGAAGCGATGGACAACCAAGGCCGCGCCACGGATTGAACGCACCAAAGTTGAAGGAACGTTACCGCTCGTTGTGTGACTTCAAGTCGTCTGTGGCTTGTAAAACTCGTCACTGCCAACATCAAACACACGATTCAAACGCGCGCGGTAGTTTTCAAAGGCGATTTGCGCGCTGAGTTGTAGCAATTGCTCTTCGGAAAATTTCTCGCGGAGACGCGCGTAAAGATCGTCTGAAATGTTTGAGGGCGTCGCGACCATTGCATCGGCGAGTTCGATCACTAACAGTTCGTCGTGCGAGAAGGGCGCAAGATCGCCACGTGCGACCGCTAACAATTTCTCATCCGTTAATCCGGCTTTTCTGCCAACGGCAGAATTGATGTCGACTCAAAACGGACAGCCGACACGCGCCGCCGTTCGCACTTTCCCTAACTGAATAAACCGCAACGAGACGCGGCGCTTCGCGCCCAGTCCGGCTTCCATGCCGATGCTGCCCCACACGAGACCCGGCACACGCATCTGCATCTTCACCGGCGTCATGTCTTTGCCAAACATCTTGCGCATCGTGGTGTAGAACCAACGCAGATGCCACGGCGCTTCACTCTTTTCCAAACCCTTGATTCGATTCATCAACCTATCCCTTAACGCAAATCACTGTTTCGACTTCTGCTCGGAGCCTGCCAGGTGCCGCGTCGTTTGCTCCGTCACGCTGTAACCAGTCGGGATAAATTCATTCGTATCCGCTGGCCGCAAAGCGCGCTGAGCAGGCGTCTCGCCGGCAATCGAATCAGGGCCGGGCGAGTTCGCCTTTCTCATCTCGCGTTCCTGAGCCTCAACCATCTTCTTACTCACCACCAGACCATTGACGATCAGTGCGACACCAATAAAGAACGGAATCACTCCCGCGATCCAAAGATGGGGCAGTATCTCCTGCGCCTCACGCCCAACAACATTCACCAACCCCTGCATGAACACGAACAAAAAAATCGACACCCCGATACCAACACTGCTCGTGATCACGCCTGCCTTGATTTCGTTGTAGCGTTTAACTTCGGGCGTGATGCCCATGCGCCGCTCCATCTCCAGCTTGCGCAGCTCGGTCGCCTGCCCCGAGCGAAACATCTCCGCCACCCAGGTGTCGCCCCATTCAAATCTATTTCCCGGCTCGCGGTTCTCGAGTACATCGCGCACCGCCTGCAGGTTAGCGCCACAAGACTTGCAGAACTTTACATCGTCGCTTTGGTTTGAAGAACAACGCGGACAAATCATAGGCAGCTCCTATCGAATAGTTGCTGAAAGATACGACCATTCTACGGCCTCGGTTCTTGTTACCAAAAAGGGCCACCGATTTGCACGGACGAACACGGACTAAATGCCAAAGAGAGGCGTGGTTTGGTATTCTTTCCAGTCCCAGCCATGCAAGCAGTTCCAGCAGAAACTATTGCCCACTACCGGATCGTCGAGCCCATCGGCGCCGGCGGCATGGGCGCGGTCTACAAAGCTTACGATAACAAACTGCACCGCATCGTCGCGTTGAAAGTGCTGCCACCGGAATACGTCTCGCAACAGGACCGCCGCCGCCGTTTCTTTCAGGAAGCACGCGCCGCGTCGGCCCTCACACATCCACACATTCTGACTGTTTACGAAGTCGGCGAAGACGACGGCAAGCCTTACATCGCGATGGAGTTCATCGAAGGCGAAACCCTTCGGCAGAAGATCAAAACAGGCACGCTGCAACTCAAAGCCGCGATCGAGATTGCGATCCAGATCGCCGCCGGACTCGCCCGTGCACACGAACTCGGCATCATCCATCGCGATCTGAAACCCGAGAACCTGATGCTGAGCCGCGACGGCTACGCCAAGATTCTCGATTTCGGTCTCGCCAAACTCGTCGCCGAACGCGAGCGCGCACTGGTCGCTGACAGCGATCAAAAGACGCTCATTCGCGGTGTCCAAACTGAATCCGGCACGTTGATGGGAACGGTCAACTACATGGCGCCGGAACAGTTGTTGGGCCAACGAGTCGATCGCCGTTGCGACGTGTTTTCGTTTGCCGTGGTGCTTTGCGAAATGCTGACCGGCATCGCGCCGTTTGTTCACGACAACCACATCGACACGATGCACGCGATCCTCCATCGCGCGCCGCAGTTTCCCGGCGACGGCCGTCCGCAACTTCCTTCCGAACTACAGCGAATCCTGACCAAAGCACTCGCGAAGACGCCCCGCGAACGTTACCAAACCATCGACGAACTCGCCGCCGAGCTCAAACAGATCAAACGTGCGCTCGATCTCGGCCAAACGCTTCCGGTTCCTGCCACGACGCGCCTGGTTCTGAAACGCGTCGCGCCGGGCGCACGCGCGATCGACTACCAACAGGAACTCAACGAAGCGCAGTTCAAAGCGGTAACCACGACTGACGGACCGTTGTTGATCGTCGCCGGCGCGGGCACGGGCAAGACACGCACACTCGTCTATCGCGTTGCACGTCTCGTCGAGATCGGCGTGAAACCGGAATCGATTCTTTTGTTGACATTTACTCGCCGCGCGGCCGCAAGCATGTTGACTCGCGCTGCGGCGATGGGCGACGCGCGTTGTCAACGTGTTTCGGGCGGCACGTTTCACTCGTTGGGCCATTCTGTGTTGCGCCGCTTTGCGGATGAAGCCGGTGTGGCAAAGAATTTCACCGTGTTGGACCAGGGTGACACTGAGGACTTAATCGATTTGCTTCGCCGCCAGATTAAACTTGGA
>DATEHX010000187.1:0-2815 GCA_035279345.1 Pyrinomonadaceae bacterium
TGGGATCGACACTCAGACCAATCACTTTCACACCGCGTTTTTCGAAGTCGGGCTTCGAGCGGGCCACGTAGCCAAGCTCGGTGGTGCAGACGGGCGTGAAATCCTTTGGGTGGGAGAACAGAA
The DNA here is from genome assembly GCA_035279345.1 of Pyrinomonadaceae bacterium. Lineage (GTDB taxonomy): Bacteria > Acidobacteriota > Blastocatellia > Pyrinomonadales > Pyrinomonadaceae > PSRF01. Next base: position 124 of record DATEHX010000187.1, read on the forward strand.
CTGCCCAGCTATCACCAAGCCACTCGTGAAAGCGAATGGGGCCTTCCGTCGTATCCGCTGTGAAATCGGGTGCAATGTCGCCAAGTCGTAAAGCCATTTCTATCTCTCCTTTTCTGTTGGGAACAGCACGCTTGTACAACTAATGTCCGGGCAAGTCAAACGAGCGCGAATGACCATCCGTGTTATGCTTCGGCGATGCAAATCGCACTGAATGGCGCCACTACAATGCAGGCCGATCTGGCCACGGATTTTCAGGCGGCAAAGGACACGGGCTTCGATTACGTGGAAATCTGGGCCGCGAAACTCAGGACGTTTTTGACCCAACGAACCACTAGCGAATTGAAAGAATTGATCGCCACCGGTGGCGTTCCGCCGTTGAGTATTAATTCGATCGAGCACGTGACGTTTCGCGATTCGCCTACTTGGAACGGAATCAAAGAGCAGTGCGCGGAGTTGAGCCAGATTGCGGAAAAGATCGAGTGTCCGTTCATCGTAGTGGTTCCAAGCCCCTTGCCAAACGGCGGTGCGACGCGCGCGGAAGTGATCGCGGAGTCTGTACAAGTTTTGCGAGAACTCTGCGATATCGCCGCCCGGCACAACGTGTCGCTCGCGTTTGAATTTTTGGGCCAACCGGATTGCAGCGTGCCGACACTCGGCCTGGCCCACGAGATCGTGCGCGCTACGGAGCGAAAGAACCTCGGCCTCGTGATCGACAGTTTTCACTTCTACGCCGGCGGCTCGACGATCGAGATGGTCGAAGCTCTCGATCCGAATCTGCTTTACGTCTTTCACATCAACGACGCGGAGAACCTGCCGCGCGAACAGTTGCAGGACAAGCACCGGCTGCTGCCCGGACTCGGCATCCTGCCATTACGTGATCTGCTCGCTGCGTTTCAGAAGATCGGTTACGACAAGGTTGCGAGTGTCGAGATCTTCCGGCCTGAATACTGGAAAAGAGATCCGTTTGAGTTGGCAAACGACGCGCTCGCCGCTACGAAACGCGTTTTGGAAACCGTATGAAACTCAAAGTCGGAATCATTGGCGCCGGATACATCGGCGGCGTTCACGCCGGGATACTCACGCGTGATGAACGCGTGCAACTCGCAGCGATCTACGATGTCGATCGCGAACGTGCCGAACGACTCGCAAGAACAACGGACGCTCGCGTCGCCGATACTTCAACCGAAGTAATCGAACGCTGCGACGCCGTCTACATCACTGCCCCCAACACACAACACGTGTCCCTCACTCTCGCCGCACTCGACGCCGGCAAACACGTCTTCTGCGAGAAACCACTCGCCATAAACACCACGGACGCCGAATCCGTTTTTATCAAATCAAATCGCGTCCAATCTGTGGTCCAAGTCGGACACAACCGGCGCTTCGCTCCCGTGTACGCAACTCTCAAACAACTCCTCACCGAAAAACATGTCCCGCATTCAGCACACGTGAAGATGAACCGAGGCGAACTGCTCAATCCCGTCTGGACCGGCGATCCGTCCGTCACCGGCGGCTTTCTCTACGAAACACCGATTCACATGTTCGACATGATGCGGTTTCTCTTCGGCGAAGTTGAAAGCCTTCACGCCGCGGGCACGAAACACGAGTACCGCGAGATCGACGACTTCTCCGTGTTGCTGAAGTTTACAAGCGGATTCCACGCGACGCTCGCGACCGCTGCCGACGCAAGCTGGCTGTTTCCCTTCGAACGCGTGGAAGTCTTTTGCCACCACGCGACGCTCGTCACGCGCGAAATGGAGAGCCTGGTCTGTAGCACCAATCTCGAAGGCCACTTCACCGAACAGTCGATGCAGCAGTTGCCGCGCGATGAAAAATGGGGCTACGTGCAGGAAGATCGGGCATTTGTCGATGCAATTCTGAACAACACGCCGCCGCTCGTCACCGCTCTCGACGGCCTGATGTCGGTTGAACTGGTAAACGCTATTTACGAGTCAGTGCAGACCAATGCAACCATTGCCGTTCGGCCAGTATCTTTAATAGCAGATTAGTTAGTGCTAATATCCCTTCACCCGGCGAACACCCCCTTCGGACCTGATCCCGCTTAACCCTGCTCGAAGCTTGGGGGCGTTTCAATGTCGCAAAATGCCTTCTCAAAAAGAGAAGAGCGCGTAGAGCCGTCGGCGCGGCCGGTCGAACTGCATTCGGACCTCTACCGCGAAATCTTCGACCACTCCAAAGAAGCCATCGCGATCATCGACCCCGAAGGTTTTTATCTCCAGCAGAACGGCGCCCACTTCACGCTGCTCGGATACCCTGACGAAGATCTGAAAGGTCAAACGCTTGCTAACGAGCTTGACGAGGCGACCTTCGCCGATATGAAACGTCAACTCGCCAAAACCGACGAGTTCTCCGGCGAGATCATCAGCCGCACCAATAGCGGCGAACAACTCAACATCGATCTTTCAGTCTTCACCATGCGCAGCGGTCTCGGCGAGCCGCTTTGTTACGTCTGCATCAAGCGCGACATCACGCGACGCAAACAAGACGAACTCGCGTTGCGCCGCAGCCAGTCAGAGTTAACTGACTTCTTCGACAACGCCTCGGTCGGTCTGCACTGGGTCGCCGCTGACGGTACGATCCTGCGCGCCAACCAGGCGGAGCTCGACATGCTCGGTTACCCGCGCGAAGAGTACGTCGGCCGCAACATCGCCGACTTTCATTACGATCGCGA
>DATEHX010000188.1:0-5145 GCA_035279345.1 Pyrinomonadaceae bacterium
ACCGTTGCCGACGTCCGTCGGCTGGCGCGCTCACGTCACAACGTTTGCGGGTGACGGTTCGCCGTTGTTTCGCGAGAGCCAACAACCAACACAAGCCGGGTTTTCCGATCCGTTCGGAATCGCGATCGCCGAAGACGGAACGATTTACGTCGCGGATGCGGGCGAGAGCAATCGCATTCGCAAGATCACGATCGAAGGGGTGCTCACGACTCTAGCCGGCGGCAACGAAGGATTCGCTGACGGTAACGGTGCGGCAGCTTCGTTCAATACACCTTCCGCTTTGGCGATCGACTCGGGCGGCAATCTCTACGTCGCGGACACTGGCAATAATCGAATTCGCAGAGTCACGCCGCAGGGAGAAGTGTCGACCATCGCCGGCGACGGAACTGCCGGTTACGTCGATGGTGCAGCGGCGCAAGCGCGTTTCAATGGACCGATTGGTGTGGCAGTCGATGCGAACGGAAACGTCTTTGTTGCAGACACTTACAACGATCGCGTGCGAAAGATCTCGCCTGATGGGCAGGTGAGCACAGTTGCGGGCGCCGGCACGCCGGGCTACGCCGAGGGCGATCGAAACAGCGCTCTGTTCGATACGCCGTGCGGCGTCATCGCAATGGCAGACGGATCGTTGATCGTCGCTGACACGGGCAACGATCGCCTCCGCAAAATAGCTCCAGACGGAAACGTCAGCACGCTTCCTGTAAACATCAACGGAGACGAAATTTCGAGTCCCGTTGGTCTTGCTCTGACATACGACAACTTTCTCTATGTCACCGAGCTCGATCGCTCGCGCGTGATCCAGATCGCGCCCGGCGGCACGGCACGCGTCATCGCAGGCCGTGGTTCAGGTTTCGACAACGGTCCCGACAATGCGCGTTTCAATCAGCCCGCCGGCATTGCCGTCGTGCGGCGTACCGGCGAACTCTACGTCACCGATGGCGCAAACTATCTCGTGCGCAAACTGGACCACACAACCACAACCGATCAAACCACCGCGTCCGCTGCGGCAACAACACAACCCGAACAACTCCCACGCCTCACGAACGAAACCCTCAACCAACAATCTTTGATCTGGCCCTTCGACCCGCAGCAAAGTCCACACGAGGTCGTCGCCACGCTCGGCGAAGTGCGCGGCAGTTTCGATACAACCGACAGCCGTCATCATCTCCACAGCGGTCTCGACGTCTTTGGCGCTTACGGATCGATCGTTCGTGCTGTTCGTTCGGAAAAAGTCACGAGCCCAACGCCAAACTGGGGTTTCGATTCACTCAACGAAGGAATGCGCGCCGGTCTCATCTCCTACATTCACATGCACGTCGGACGCGACAAAGACGCGAAGATGTTCGACGATCCGCGTTTCCAGCCTGTAAACGGCGCCGACGGAAAAATCGCCCGCGTGCGAGTCAAACGTGGTACACGCTTTAACCCCGGTGATGCGGTCGGCACAGTCAACCGGATGTATCACGTGCACTTGAACGTTGGTCCACCGGGCGGCGAGGTCAATCCGTTGTTCCTGACGCCTGTCGGTTTCAAAGACGACATCGCGCCGACGATCGAAAAGAACGGCATTCAACTCTTCGATCAATCAGGCAAACAGTTCACCGAGAAGAGCAACAATCGATTGCTCGTAACCGGAAACGTTCGCATCGTTGTCGACGCATTCGATCGCACAAACATGAACCCAGATCGCCGCCGGCTCGGTCTCTACCGTCTCGGGTATCAACTGCTCAAACCGGACGGAGCTCCCGCGCCGGGTTTCACCGATCCGCGCATCACGCTCCTGTTCGATCGGCTACCACCAGATCGCGACAGCACCAAGATTGCCTACGCGGACCAGAGCGGCATCACCGTTTACGGCAGCGCGACGACCAGATTTCTGTATGAAGTAACGAACACTGTAAGCCACGGACAGGCCATGCACGGACTCTGGGACACCTCTCAGTTGCCGCCCGGCGACTATACGCTGCGCATCATCGCCGCCGATTATTCAGGCAACGAAGCCCAGGACGGCCGCGATCTTTTGATCACCATCCGCTAAGAGCTTAGAATAAGCCCTTGGTAAAGAACCTCGAAAACGAAGCCGTGCTGCCCGTCGACATCTCGCAATCTATTCGACGCGCGCTCGACGAAGACATCGGCAACGGCGATGTAACCACCGACACCATCGTTCCCGCCAGCGCGTCACTTCGCGGCCGAATCATCGCAAAACAAACCGGAGTCGTTGCTGGTCTCGCGATCGCTGAAGCCGTTTTCCGCGAACTCGACGAACGCATCACGTTCACGCAGCAAATCACCGATGGAGTCAGGGTCGACACAAAAACCATCGTGGCCGACGTTGTCGGTCCAGCACGAGCCCTGCTTACCGGCGAACGCACAGCGCTGAACTTTCTCGGCCGCATGTCCGGCATTGCCACGCTGACTCGGCAGTTTGTCGATGCTGTCTCGAGCACACGTGCCGTGATTCTCGACACACGAAAAACCGCGCCCGGTCTGCGTTTGACCGACAAACTCGCCGTTCGGATCGGCGGTGGACAAAATCATCGCACCGGTCTTTTCGACATGGTCTTGATCAAGGACAACCACATCGATTTCGCCGGTTCCATCACTGCTGCCGTTACGAGAGTTCGTGAGTCGGGCACGAACCTCGAGATCGAAGTCGAGACACGCACGCTCGCACACGTTCGCGAGGCGTTGGCGCTCGAAGTCGAAAGGATTTTGCTCGATAATATGTCGCTCGAGCTGATGCGCGAGGCGGTCCAGTTAACTAATGGACGAGCAAAACTCGAAGCCTCTGGCAACGTATCGCTCGAAAATGTGCTCGAAGTAGCCCGCACGGGAGTGGATTTCATTTCCGTCGGCGCTTTGACGCATTCACCAAAGGTTTTTGACGTGAGCCTGGAGTTTGTTAACAAAGATGATTGAGATGTTTACTGACGCGGCAACTGAAGAGATGTACCAGAAGTTGAAGCGGCTGCTGTCCGACACAGTGCCCGATTTCGAATTGCGTCTTAAAGCCGAGCTGGCGGTTGAGATCAATCGACTCAAAACCGCAAAGAACGCCGTCATACTTGGTCACAACTACATGGAGCCGGCGCTCTTTCACTCGATTCCCGATTTCGTCGGCGACTCACTCGAACTCAGCCGCAGAGCGGCTGAGACTGACAAGGACATCATCGTTTTCTGCGGCGTGAAATTCATGGCCGAGACGGCGAAGATTCTCAATCCGGCGAAGAAGGTGCTGATACCTTCCCTGAAAGCCGGTTGCTCGCTGGCCGCGAGTATCACTGCCGAAGATGTGCGTGAGCTGAAGAAGCGTTTTCCCGGCGTTCCGGTCGTGACCTACATCAACACGTATGCGGATGTGAAGGCGGAATCGGACATCTGTTGCACGTCGTCGAATGCGATCGACGTGGTCAAGTCGTTGAAGACTGACAAGGTGATCTTCATTCCCGATGAGTACCTTGCGGGCAACGTCGCGCGCGAAACCGGAAAGCACATTATCTTTCCGACACGCGAACCGCGCCACCAGTTTCCTAACGATCTCGAGTACGAGATGATCGGTTGGCCGGGACGTTGCGAAGTACACGAAAAGTTCAGCGTGGAAGATATCATTAATGTTCGCAAACAGTTTCCGGACGTGGTGATTCTGGCGCATCCGGAATGCAGTCCGGAAGTTGTCGCTGCTTCAGACTATTCCGGCAGCACTACCGCGATGATTCGTTACGTCGAGAAAACGCGCGCGCCGCGTTATTTACTGCTGACTGAGTGTTCGATGGGCGACAACATAGCGGCCGCGAATCCTGACAAAGAGATGTTGCGGCTGTGCAGCGTGCGTTGTCCGCACATGAATCAGATCACACTCGAAGACACGCTCGAATCGTTGCAGAAAGAGCAGTACGAGATCGTGATCGACGAAGACGTGCGCAAGCGGGCACTCCGTTCGGTCGAACGGATGCTCGAGATCGGTCGCGAAGACTGATGGCTGAAACAGAGGTGCTAATCATCGGTTGCGGCATCGCGGGCGCAACTGCGGCTCTCCGGCTGGCGCGCAATCCCAATCGCCACATCACGATCATTACTCGCGCGCCTGACACTCACGAATCCAATACACGTTATGCGCAAGGCGGCATCATCGGCCGCGGTCCCGACGACAGCGCAGAGTTGTTGTTTGAAGACATCATCGCGGCCGGCGCGGGTGTGAGCTCGCCGGAAGCCGCGCGCATTCTGGCGGCTGAAGGACCACCGCTGCTGAATGAAGTACTCGAACGCACAGCGGGCGTCGTTTTCGATCACGACGACGACGGCGCACCCGTTTGGGGACAGGAAGCCGCCCACTCGCGCCGCCGCATACTGCACGTCGGCGACGCCACCGGACGCGCGATCAGCGACGGTCTTATCAGGACACTCAACGAGTATCCAAATATCAAGATTAAATCCGAAGCGACCGCTGTCGACCTGATCACGTTTCCACATCACTCGCGTGATCCGCTCGACAACTATCGCGACATCTCGTGTCACGGTTGCTACGTCTTCGATCGCGAAGAGAGCACTGTTCATCGTTACCTCGCACGCGCGACGGTACTGGCGACGGGCGGTCTCGGACGGATCTATCGCAACACGACGAATCCCGTTGGTGCGCGCGGTGACGGTTTGGCGATGGCCCATCGTGCCGGCGCGCGGATCGCGAACGCTGAGTACGTGCAGTTTCATCCGACGGCTCTGGCCGCGCCGGGCGCTGAGGGAATGTTAATCAGTGAGGCTGTGCGTGGTGAGGGAGGTGTGTTGCTGACGCCCGATCTGCGCCCGTTCATGCAGAAGTATTCGCCGGAGTGGAAAGATCTCGCGCCGCGCGACATCGTGGCGCGCGCGATTCAGCACGAGATGGAAGCAAACGGCTATTCGTTTGTGCTGCTCGATATCGCGTCGCACATGCCGGCTGATGCGATTCGCGAGCGTTTTCCGTTCATTTATAACGAGTGTTTGAAAGTCGGGTTAGATATTTCGATTGAGCCAGTGCCGGTTGTGCCGGCCGCGCATTACTTCTGCGGCGGCGTGCTGGTTGACGAGTGGGGCCGGTCCACGATCGATAACCTGTATGCGATCGGCGAGATCAGTTGCACCGGCGTTCACGGCGCGAATCGCCTT
>DATEHX010000189.1:0-3595 GCA_035279345.1 Pyrinomonadaceae bacterium
AGGAACAGTAGGGTCAGGACCAACGTTGGGTATCGCATATTTTTACTCCTTCAATAATGCGCGAGCTTGGGCCAGGGCGGCTGTGAGCAGTTCGGGCGAGGTGCCGCCTGTTTGCGATTTTGACTTTAGCGTTTGTTCGAGTGAAAGAGCAAGGTGAACGTCCTCACCGAAAATCGTGGAGAACTCACGCAGCTCCGCCACGGATAGTTCATCCAACTCCTTCCCGAGTTCGATAGCGCGCATAACCACCTTGCCGACGACTTCATGCGCGCTTCTGAAAGGCATCCCTTTGCGTACAAGGTAATCCGCGAGTTCAGTGGCATTCATGTAACCGCTCGACGCGGCCGCGAGCGCGCGCTCTTTGTTGACCGTGATGTTGTGCATGACGGTGCTCGTCACCTGCAAACACGAACTCACGGTATCGAACGCGTCAAACACCGCTTCCTTGTCTTCCTGCATGTCTTTGTTGTAAGCGAGCGGCAGACCCTTGAGCATCGTCAGCATGCTCATAAGATCGCCAAACACGCGTCCGGCTTTTCCACGCACGAGCTCCATCGAGTCGGGATTCTTTTTCTGCGGCATCAAACTCGATCCGGTGGCAATCGCGTCGCCCAGCGCGAAGAACCCAAACTCACTCGTCGCGTAAAGAATTATGTCTTCAGCAAGACGCGAGAGATGGACCATCACGAGGGAACAGTCGCTCAGGAATTCAACACAGAAATCCCGATCGCTAACGGCGTCCAGGCTGTTGCGCGCCACGGATTCAAATCCGAGTGATACCGCCAGGCTTTCACGATCTATCGGGAAAGAAGTTCCGGCAAGTGCCGCCGATCCCAATGGCAACACGTTAACGCGGTGATGCGTTTCCGCGAGTCGCTCGCGATCGCGTGCGAGCATTTCGAAATACGCCAGACACCAGTGCGCAAGAAGCACGGGCTGCGCGCGCTGCAAGTGCGTGTAACCGGGCACGACCACGTCGCGATTCCCTTCCGCGAAATCAACGAGCGCCGTTTGGGTCCCGCGAACCAATCCATCCAAATCGTGGAGCGCCTCACGCATCCAGATCCTAAGATCCGTGGCTACCTCATCGTTACGACTGCGACCCGTGTGCAACTTGCGTCCGACATCCCCCACCAACTCTACTAACCGCGCTTCCACATACGAATGAACATCTTCGGCCAGGGATTTCACGGATGCGCCTTCGGCGCGCACGGACTCCAGTCCATTTCGAATTTGTGTGGCTTCGATCTGAGTTAGCACGCCTGCGCGTTCGAGTGCTCCGCAGTAAGCAATACTCGCCCTCACATCGACCTCAAACAGCCTGCGATCGAAGCGAAAGGAGTTGTTGAATTCCGCAAACTGCGAATCGGCTTTGCCGCTGAAGCGGCCGCCCCAGAGATTTTTCTCACTCATTGTTTGACCCTGCACAACTACCGTGATAGTTTATGCATCTATGCGTTGTTTATGCAAGTTCTATGAATAAACGAGACCGGCAACAGACGATACTGAGCCTGATTCAAGCCAAGCCGATCGGCACGCAGGAAGACCTGCGCGCACTGCTCGAACGAGCCGGCGTCACCGCGACGCAATCGAGCGTCTCGCGCGACCTGGAAGAGCTCGGCATCGTCAAACAGCACGGCCATTACACGTTGCCGCGAACAAACGGTGCGTCCGCGCGTGGACTGCTGAGTTTAGACCAGGCGGGCGACAGTTTAGTAGTCGCACGCACCATGCCCGGACTCGCTTCCGCGGTCGCGGTGGAGATCGACGCCGCCGCGCTGCCGGAAGTGGTCGGGACGATCGCGGGAGAAGACACGATTTTTATCGCGGTGCGCGACGCAAAGGCGCAGCGGCCGACAATCAAGCAGGTTTGGGAGCTCTTTGGACACCGCGAGGCACAGCCACGCCTCACATCCGGCGGCGAAGCCGGTTAAAAAATGGCGCGTAAGGAATCATTGATGAACGCAAACGTTAAGAAAATTGTGCTTGCCTATTCGGGCGGACTCGACACGTCAGTGATGCTTCGCTGGCTGAAGGAACACTACAACTGCGAAGTCATCTGCTTCTGCGCCGATGTGGGCCAGGGCGCTGAGCTGTCGGGTCTCGAAGAGAAGGCGCACGCGACCGGAGCGTCGAAACTCTACGTCGAAGATCTGCGCGAGGAGTTTGTGCGTGAATACGTGTGGACCGCCGTTAAGGCAAACGCGGTTTACGAAGGCGTCTATTTAATGGGCACGTCGCTCGCGCGTCCGGTGATCGCGAAGCGCCAGATCGAGATCGCGCGCCAGGAAGGCGCGGAAGCTGTGGCGCATGGCGCGACCGGTAAAGGCAACGATCAGGTTCGCTTCGAACTGACTTATTACGCGTTGCAACCCGACATCAAAGTCATCGCTCCTTGGCGCGAGTGGGAATTTAAAGGCCGCGCCGATCTGATGGCGTATGCGAAGCAGCACGAGATTCCCGTCACCGCGACGGCGGAGAAGCCGTATTCGACCGACGCGAACCTGATGCACATCTCTTATGAGGGCGGCATTCTCGAAGACCCGTGGGCGGAACCGCCGGAGAACATCTTTCAGATGACGCGCTCGCCGGAAAACGCGCGCGCTGAAGCACAGTACGTCGAGATCTCTTTTGACAAAGGCGAGCCCGTGGCGATTGACGGCCGCAAACTCGATCCGGTGACGTTGCTCGAAACGCTAAACAAGCTTGGCGGCGAACACGGCATCGGACGCGTCGATCTCGTCGAGAATCGTTTTGTCGGCATGAAGTCGCGCGGCGTTTACGAAACACCAGGCGTAACGATCCTGCACGCGGCGCATCGCGCGCTCGAGTCGATCACACTTGATAGAGAAGTGATGCACTTGCGCGATTCGCTCGGCGTGAAGTTTGCCGAAAGCATCTATTACGGTTTTTGGTTTGCGCCGGAGTTCAAACTGTTGCGCAAGACGATCGAGGAGACGCAAGCCACGGTCACGGGCGACGTTCGTCTCAAACTGTTTCGCGGGAATGCGATCGTTGTCGGACGCCGTTCGCCGCATTCACTTTACGACGAGCGTGTCGCGACGTTTGAAGCGGACACGGTTTACAACCAGCGCGATGCGGAAGGGTTTATCAAGCTGAACGCGCTGCGGCTGCGGTTGGGAGGTAATCGATGAGTGAAATCAACGTTATTGACGTCGACAAAACCGGGTCGGCGACATCACCGCTCGCGCTGACGAAGACCGTCGCGCTGGTTTCGTCGTGTGATTCGCCCCGCGCGGGCGATGTGGTTGTTGTGCGCGCGCTGACCGACAGCGCAACCTACAACATGCTCGAGTTGCCGACCGGACGTTTGGCGAAGATCAATCCCGGCGATCTGTTGCTCGGTGTACTTGGGCGCCGCCGCGCGTTGAAGGGTTTCGTGGGGGATGTGCCGTCCAGCGTAAGAAGCGGGGATCAACTACATCTTTTGAATATGGGCGGCGTGATTGGGCGTTGCACCGGACATCATTCGAGCTTGAGTGATGCGATTGAGTTGGAAGTGATCGGTCTGGCGTGTGATGAAGACGGTAACGTGCTCAACATCGCGGATGCTTGTCTGCCGTCGCGAACTCGT
>DATEHX010000190.1:0-5669 GCA_035279345.1 Pyrinomonadaceae bacterium
ATCGACTGGAACGATCCGGACGACCCGATTCGGCGCATTGTGATGCCGGACATTCAGGAACTCGACGAGTTTGGCGAGATGGATGCCTCTGCCGAGCACTCTTACACGGTACGCAAAGGTCTCGAACATAAGTACGGCGACACAGCTTTGCTGCTGGTCAATAACGTGTGTGGCGCTTACTGCCGTTTCTGTTTTCGTAAGCGGCTCTTCACCGACGGCAACGATGAGGTGACCAACGACATTTCCGACGCGGTCGCTTATATCGCGGAACATCCTGAAATCAATAACGTGCTCTTGTCGGGCGGCGATCCGTTAATCATGTCGACCGGCAAGTTGACGAAGATCATCAAGCAACTGCGCGACATCCCGCACGTACGGATCATTCGCATCGGTACGAAGATGACGGCCTTCGATCCTTATCGCATTCTTAACGATCCCTCGTTGCTCGAGATGTTGAGTGAATACAGTCTGCCGGATCGCAAGATCTTCGTCATGGCCCACTTCAATCATCCGCGCGAACTGACGGAACCGGCGTTGAAAGGTTTGCAGTTGTTACAGAAGGCCGGCGCAATCACGGTGAATCAGTCGCCACTCATTCGCGGCGTCAACGACAAACCGGAAATCATTGCCGAACTGTTTGGCAGGCTGTCGTTCAACGGCGTCGTGCCTTACTACCTGTTTCTCTGCCGTCCGACTTCCGGCAATGAGCCATACATGGTGCCGGTTGAAACAGGGCTTCAGATATTCGAAGAAGCGCGTCGACGTCTCGCCGGAATCGCGAAGCAGGCGAGGCTTTGCATGTCGCATCGCACCGGGAAAGTCGAAGTGGTCGGCCGGATGAATGGCAAGATCGTCTTTCGTTATCACCGCGCTCCGAATCCACTCGATTGCGGACGCGTAATGGTCTTCGACAGCGATCCGAAGGCTGGCTGGCTCGACGACTACCTGGCGTCAGAGGCGCTCGCCAATCTCGAAGTTGAGCAACAAGTTCAAACCGTTTCCGCCTGAGTGAAACTTCTTCTCTGTGTCTCTGTGGCTCTGTGGTTGATAGTCCAAACATCATCGAACCACAGAGGCACAGAGAAGAGAAACGCCAGTCAATCTGTAAAGGAGCAATAATGAGCCAGTCGACATTTACCCGAAAACCCGCCCTCGAATGCCTTGTACTCGGACATTACGATCTGGGTTTTGATTTCCATGAAAACCTGCAACGATCGAGGGGACTCGGTTCGGGTGAGTATCGCAACCTGCGCATGGATTTCATCACACTCGACGGCAAGAAGCTGCCGTATTTAGAGGTGCTCAATGAACTCACCGGTCAACAGTTGCACTGGACCGAGATGACGCAGGTCGCGCCTGTTTACCTGGCGAGTTTTCTTTCGGCTCAGGGTATCAATGCGGAGTTCTCCAGTTTCTTCCACACAAAACGCGACGAGCTGAACGAGTTGTTGAGCCGCCGGCCGAAGGTAATCGCCATCACGACGACTCTTTACCTGACGCCGCTCGTGGCGAAGGAAGTCGTGAAGTTTGTTCGCGAGAAGAGTCCCGACTCGTTCATCGTCGTTGGTGGTCCACTGATCGACAATCTGGCGTACCACCTCGACGAAGCCGACTTCCGTATCATTCTCGAAGACATCGGCGGCGACGTTTACGTTCAGCAAAAACAGGGCGAACAGACGTTGGCGAATTTGTTGATGAAATTGAGAGAGAGTAGCGATCTGAGCAAGGTGAAGAACCTCTACATCAAATGGAATAACCAGTTTGTCTTCACCGGCGCCGAAGCAGAGTTTACGCTCGCGCCGATCAACTGGTCGAATTACCACGGCAAGGACCTGGGCCAGACGCTGCAAACGCGCACGGCGCTGAGTTGTCCGTTTCGCTGTACGTTCTGCGACTATCCGGTGCGCGCCGGTAAGTGGGTGCCGCAGGAGATTGCGCAGGTCGAAAATGAATTGCGCCAGATACAGGAACGTTCGAACGTGGCCAATCTCGTCTTCATCGACGATACATTCAACGTGCCGGCAGATCGCTTCAAAGAGATTCTGCGCATGATGATCCGCAATCAGTTTACTTTCCGCTGGTACTCATACTTGCGCTGCAACATCATGGACGAGGAGTTGTGCGACTTGATGGCGCGCAGCAATTGCGGCGGCGTGTTTCTCGGTATTGAATCAGGCGATCCGGACGTGCTGAAGATCATGAAGAAGGTCGCGACGCCGGAGCAGTATCTCCGCGGCATGAAGTATTTGAATTCCAGCGGCATCACAACATTTGCTTCGCTGATCGTCGGTTTCCCGGGTGAAACTTCGCAGACCGTCGACAACACGATTCAGCTTCTACAGGACGCCGGGCCAACATTCTTTCGCGGCGAGATCTGGTACAACAACCCGCGCGCGCCGATCTACTCGAAGAGTAAAGATGTGCACGGCATCAACGGTTTCGGTTACAAGTGGCGCCACAACACGATGGATTGGGAGCAGGGTTGCGAAGAGGTGTTGAAAATCTACCGCACGGTGTCCAATTCGACGTGGCTACCGATGTACGACTTCGATTTCTGGATTCTGCCGTACCTCGAAGGTAAGGGAATGAGCATCGATCAGATCAAGCGCTTCGTGAATGCAGCCGACGATGTGCTGTCGTTCGAGATCGGCGAGGCCCGAGGAGGCAAGCGGATCACGGATCGGCCACAGGCGGAAAACAACCTGCGGCAGGTATGCGCTGAGATTCAGGACAATAGTTTTGCCGTAGCCGCTGCTGCGTCTTAAGAAATAATCAAAGTAAGAAAGTAAGGAGAAAGAACCGATGTCATCACACGCTGAAGATGAAGACAAAACAGTCTACAAAGTGGTCGTGAACCACGAAGAACAGTATTCGATCTGGCCTGAGTACAAGGCGAACCCGCAGGGCTGGAATGATGTTGGTAAGTCCGGTTTGAAAACCGAGTGCCTGGCCTACATTAAAGAAGTCTGGACCGACATGCGGCCGCTCAGTTTGCGCAAGAAGATGGAGGAGATGGCCCAAAATCCACCGCCACCCGCTCCAGTCGATACGACACCGCAAGGCCCGAGTCTCGTCGACCGCCTGAGCATTGGCGATCACAAGATCGTTGTTAGCCAGCGCCCTGAACCAACAGTCAAAGCTTTGAAAGAGGCGATTGACAACGGTTACGTGCGAGTGAAGTTCGCGGAGACGAAGGGCGGCACGGAACTCGGATTCAAAGTCGAAACTGAAGCCTCGGATCTTACCGGTGCAAACTTCGACGAAGGAACCGGTAAGGTGCGCGTCGCCGGTGGTCTAACTCTCGACTACGTCAAGGTGCGCTGCATCGCCGAGATCGATCTCGCAACACTCGAAGGTGTGGGCCATCTGGAGAAGGTCGGGGAAGCCGCCGCGTAATAGGTCCTATAGGACCTATAGAAGAGGTTGAGATCTGGTGGTCACCGTGTCTCCCACCCGAATTAACTCGCCTTGGTTTACCCGCGCGAGGCCCGATCCTAACGCACGGCTGCGGCTGTTCTGTTTTCCGTATGCCGGCGGTGGAGCGGCGATCTACCGTGGCTGGGAAAACTATTTGCCGCCGGGTGTTGAGATCTTCGCGGTTCAACCACCAGGCCGAGGCGGCCGTTTCAAAGAACCGGCTCTGGACCGGATGGATTCTTTAGTGGCCGCTGTAGCCACCGCGATGCAGCCGTTTCTGGATCGCCCGATCGTGCTCTTCGGACACAGCGTGGGTGCATTTGCGAGTTTTGAGATGGCCTACCGGTTGGCGGACACGTTTGGTATTCACGTCCAACATCTCTTTGTGTCCGGAGCCCGCGCGCCGCAGCTTCCCAGAAACAGAAAGAACATTCACGATCTTTCGGAAGAGGACTTCATCACCGAGTTGAAAACACTCAACGGCACTCCGCCCGAGGTGTTGGAAAACCCGGAGTTGATGCGCATGGTCAGCGCGACTCTGCGCGCGGATTTCGCTATCGCCGAAACGTATCGAGCCTCGAACAAGCATCCATTGAACTGCCCGATGTCAGTTTTTGGTGGACTCGAAGATACTTTGGCGGCGCGCGAAGACCTCGAGGCCTGGAAAGTTCACACCACCAATTCGTTTGATCTCTGGCAACTACCCGGAGATCACTTCTTCATTCACACCTCCGATTCTTTGATCCTGCGAATTCTCTCGCGTGAGCTCAGCAGAATAATCAAACGCGACTAGAGGAGAAACCACCGTGGCCTGGGTTAATTCGTCCGACAAATCCGTTAGCTGGAAAACTGCTCACTTGCTTCGGGAAGACGCCGTAACGGCGATCCTGCTGGCAGTCTTTCTCGTGCTGGTGGCGACTTTCAGCATTCGCGAACACGATCCGCCAGCCGCGGCCGGTGCTGCTGTCTCTCCGGAAACATTTTCCGCCGGGCGTGCCGTGCAGCATTTGTCCGTGATCGCGGACAAACCGCACCCGATGGGTTCCGCTGCACACGGAGTGGTCCAGGACTATCTCGTGAAACAGTTATCCGAAGCCGGTGTCGAACCACAAGTTCAAACGGCGACGGTTACTACTGAGAAAGGACCGCCGTTACAGGCAGCGAGCGTGCAGAATATTGTGGCGCGTTTGAAAGGCACAGGCGCCGGCAAGGCTGTGTTGCTGGTCGCGCATTACGATTCAGCACTGACCAGTTTTGGCGCGAGTGACGATGGTATGGCCGTCGCCTCGCTCCTTGAGACGCTCAGGGCACTGAAGACGGGAGCAACACTCAAGAACGACGTGATCGTTCTGTTCACCGATGGTGAAGAGAGTGGACTCCTGGGAGCGCGCGCGTTTGTTAACGAACATCCGTGGGCCAAAGATGTCGGGGTCGTGCTCAACTTCGACGCCCGTGGCAATAGTGGTCCGGTGATGATGTTTGAGACCAGCAACAACAACGGCTGGTTGATCGAGCAGCTTGCTGAAGCGTCTCCATTCCCGATGGCTCATTCGCTCTCTTACGAAATCTACCGGCTGCTGCCGAACGATACCGATATGACGGTATTCAAACGAGCGGGACTGTCAGGACTGAACTTTGCCAACATCGACGGCATCAATCGCTACCACACGCCGCTCGACAACCTGGCCGGCATCGACCAAAACAGTATGCAGCACCAGGGTTCGTATGCCCTCGCGCTTACGCGCCGCCTGGGAGATCAGGATCTCACGCAAACAAAAGAGCGCAATGCTGTTTACTTCGATCTGTTTGGCAGGTTCCTTGTTCATTACTCGAGTGCCTGGGTGATTCCCCTGACACTCGTGGTTTCGGCCTTGTTTCTTGCGTTGCTGATTTTGGGCCTGCGAAAACAGAAGCTGAGTGTTCGTGGTATCGCAGTCGGATTCGGTTCGCTTTTTGTGAGTGTTCTGGTTGCTTCACTGTTCGGCTGGTTACTGTGGAAGGCCGTGTGGCTGTTGCGTCCGTCACTCGAAGCGACTCAAAGCCGGCTGTTACTGTTTGGTTTTCTGGCACTGGCCATCGCCACCACGCTTGCGATTTACGCCCTTGTACGCAATCGCGTCAGTTTGCAGGACCTCGCAACCGGCGCGTTGCTCTGGTGGGTCTTGCTGATGATCGGCGCCACTTTCGTCATGCCGGGAGCGACTTTTGTTTTTCACTGGCCGCTACTGTTCAGTCTTATCGGTCTTGCATGG